>JAJZKX010000046.1 GCA_021850745.1 Thermoplasmata archaeon | reverse complement strand
CTTTATCCTTGAATGAAAACGTCTGCGTAAGGAGTTCATCCCCCGATTTGATTTTGTAAAGTTCCAGATATTCAAGGGAAGGTATATCGATGGGTGAAAAACAAAATTTGTTTGCAGTTTGCCGCAGAGGACATCCATGAGGAATTAAAGAAAACCGAGCCAACCATACCGATTTCTACTATATACAATATTACAAGAGCCTTATCCGAAGTTGGATTGCTAAAGGCCTTTGAGATTAACGGAAGGATGGTTTTTGAAAGCAACATTGAGACCCACGCAAATTTCTATTGCACCAGTTGCAATGAGATATCTGATATTGCAATATCCAGCGCAATTAAGGAGGGCCTGATTCCACACAACTTTGTTGTAACAGACATCAGCCTGATACTCAAAGGGGTATGCAATAAGTGCAACGTTAAAGAGATAGCCGCTGAAGCATAAGAAGAGCGTTCTTATTTTCTTTCACGTCATGAACACGCAATATATCCACTCCTTTTGTAGAGAGATATAGTGAGGTAGCTATAGTTTCGGGCAACCTTTCATCGACATTTGAGCCTGTAATTTTTCCCATAAAGCTTTTTCTGGATGTTCCGAACAGCACATCAACCCCTATATTGAATGAAACTGCCTTAGAAATAAATTCAGCGCTTGTTTCTGGGGATTTTGCAAATCCAATTCCAGGGTCTATGGTGATCTCTGAGGGTGATATGCCATAATTCATAAGTTCGCTGACCCGATTATAAAAAAACATAACAGTCTCGGATAATGCATCATCATAATGTGTTAATTGATTCATAGTCTGAGGAGTGCCCCTCATGTGCATAACAATGCAATTCTTATGATATTTCTTTGCAACCTCTTTCATCTGCTCAGAGGCAAAACCTGAAATGTCATTTATGAAATGAATCTTTCCTGAAAATATTTCAGCTGTGGAGGGATTTCTCGTGTCAATGGATATATTCGCTTCCCTTTCCAAAGCGGCGTTTTCAAAAAAAAGGGACAATCTCCTTTGCTCTTCCTCAGGATTAATAATATCTGAAGTGGGTCTTGTACTTTCGCCACCCACATCCACAATATCAGGTGAGGTTGATAGAAAGCTATTGATCTTTTCAATGCTGGATACTCTTGAACCGTGGAAGAAGGAATCCGGAGTGATATTCAATATGCCCATAATCCTGGGGAATCTAAATTTCCCATCTATTTTGTTCATGATTTTTACGGAAAAATTCTGGGCAAATTGATGAAATGGAGTCTGAATGAGTTCATCTTCGAGTTCATCAACGTGGAGATATCTTTCTTCCATCATCATTATGGAACCTCCCAGCTTCACTTTTTTCACGTTTCCCATGTTTTTCATTTCATCCTTATCGTGAAATATTCTGAATTTTGCACCGTCAGAACGAGTTTCATTCATTACTTCTACAGGATAAAGGAATCTTTCCACAAATTGCAATATTCGATCATAATTTAACATTTGCTAAATCTGCTTGCAAAAGCCACCCTCTAAGGAAGAAATTGCAAAAAATTAGAGTCTCCAATAACATTAATAGGCTTCTTGCAATACGTACTTCCTATCAAGTTTCAAAGGAGTGATCACAACGGCAGGTAATTCTAAAACAAAGGTTCAGGTAACGCCAATCAGGAGTTACACAGATATTCACGAGCTTTCCACAGCTATCAGCAAAGGTCTTAGCCTTCAGCAACGACGAATGGTTTCTGAAGAGTCTATGGAAGCGGCAGAACATCTTATAAATTTCTTCGGATATAATGACAGGGTTATTGACAATATGCTGGAACCCGAAGACAGGGATGCATTTTATACAATGGAAGACATTGGAGTTCTTCAAACCGAAAGGGAGGAAACCACTCTTTTCGATGGCAGGGAGTGGAGAATCCATTACTGGATACTGAATGTAAAGAGAATAATAGAACTCTCAAACATGAAGATAGATGAGAGGGAACTCATAGCAGACACAGAATTCTCAATATATCAGGAAATTCCAGATGAATACTGGAAACCCAATTAGGATAACAGATGCACATTGCAATTTTAGACCAGGAAAAGTGCCATCCAAAAAAATGCCATCGTGAATGCCAATATTATTGCCCTCCTGTTAGGAGTGGGACAAAAACAATTGATTTTCCCGGCCCTGATACACAGCCTATTATTACAGAATCATTATGCATAGGGTGCGGAATATGTCCCAAACGATGCCCATTCGGAGCCATAAAGATCATCGGAATACCGGATGAATTGAACCGGGACATTATCCACCAGTATGGTTTAAACACTTTCCGTCTATATTCAATGCCAATTCCGGAAAAAAATGCCGTGACTGCGATTCTTGGATCTAATGGCATGGGAAAGACGACAACCATGAACATTCTCTCTGGAGTTATAATACCAAATTTTGGGGATTATGAATCAAAGCCCGATAAGGACAAAGTCATAGAAAGGTATTCAAAATCAATTTTGGGCCAGTATTTCAGGGATATATATAGTGGGAAGAGAAAAACTGTTCTGAAGAGCCAGTTCGTTGACCAGATTCCCAGGGTTGCGAAGGGCACAATAAAGGAAATTTTGGAGAAGAATAACATATCAGGCAAGCTCGACGAGGTAGTTGAGGATCTGAACCTGAAAAATTCACTATCCAAGGATGTGAAAAGCGCTTCCGGAGGGGAATTGCAGAAACTTGCCATAGGAACTGCGCTCCTGAAGGATGCTGATATTATCCTTATAGATGAGATGACATCCTACCTTGATATCTCAGAAAGGCTGAACATTGCCAAAAAATTACAAGAAATGGCAAAGAAGAAGACGCTTTTTGTGGTGGAGCACGACCTTGCGATACTAGATTGGATAGCAGATTCCATTCATCTTGTTTACGGGCAGGCAGGTGCATATGGAGTTACAGTGAAGCAAAAATCATCGGGAAAGGCGATCAATGAATTCCTTGCAGGATATTTACCGGATGAAAATGTGAGAATAAGGCCATATGCCATTGAATTTGATGAGAAAGGATTTGTGAGAACACAGGTAACCCCTGATCTCGTCTACTGGAACAACTTTTCATTAACACTCGGAGATTTCACGCTGGAATCAAGGGCTGGAAAAATAGAATCAAGCTCCGTTGTCGGGGTGCTAGGTGGCAATGCGCTGGGAAAGACCACATTTGTCAAGGTTCTGGCTGGAGTTATCGAAGCCAAGGATGCAGTTATTGAACCAAAGCTAAAAATAGCATACAAGCCACAATACATAAGCACTGATTTTTCTGGAACTGTTTCTGAACTTATTTATGCAACCGTAAAGGAGAGGTTTGATGACTCCTTCCTCAAGGTTGAACTGTTCAAGCCTCTTGAAATAGATTCCTTAATGGAGCAGAATGTATCTTCACTTTCCGGTGGGGAGTTGCAGAGGCTTTCCATAGCAATCACACTGGCGACGGATGCGGATCTTTACCTGATGGATGAACCATCTGCCAATCTGGATAGCACATTCAGAATGATTTGTGCAAAGGTTATCAGGAAAATAATGGAATCAAACCGCAAGAGTGCACTAATAGTAGATCACGATGTATATTTCATTGATCTTATCTCTGATTCACTGGTTGTTTTTGGGGGGGAACCGGGAAAGCACGGATACACGATTGGACCCATGAGGATGGACGAAGGAATGAACACATTCCTGAAGATGGCTAATATAACATTCAGGAGAGACCATAACACAAAGAGGCCCAGGATTAACAAGCTGAACAGTAGCCTTGATCGGGAACAAAAATATTCAGGAAACTATTATTATAAGGGATAAAAATGGATCTTGTACACAGGGAAGGGCTTGCAAGGGTTGGAAAATTCTCAACTCCACATGGTGTCATAACCACTCCGACTATAATGCCCGTTATCAATCCAAACCTCAGGATATTATCAATCGATGAAATGAAAAAAATGGGTATGGAGGCAATCATAACCAACAGCTATATCATAAAAAGGAATGAAAATTTAAGAATCCATGCCCAGGAAAAGGGGCTGCATGACCTGATAGGCTTTGACGGACCCATCATGACAGATTCTGGTACGTTCCAGAGTTATGTCTATGGCGACATTGAATATGGAAATCTGGAGATCGTTGATTTTCAGGAGCAGATCGGCAGCGACATCTCAACAATCCTGGACATCTTTTCAGTTCCAGAAGATACGCATGAAAAGGCTGAGAAAGCGGTAATGGAAACGTACAGAAGGATGAATGAGGTCACTTCCGAAAGAAAGACAATCATTGCAGGTCCGATACAGGGATCTGTTTACAACGATTTGAGGGAAAAGAGTGCAAGATTGATGTCCGGAACCCTGGCAGGATATCTTCCAATAGGGGGGGTAGTCCCTCTGCTGGAGCAGTACCGATATGGAAAATTGTGTGAAATAATCATCAACTCAAAGATAAACGCCTCTTTTAATAAACCGATCCATCTTTTTGGAGGCGGGCACCCAATGTTCATGGGAATGGCAGTGCTTCTCGGAGTTGATATCTTTGATTCTGCGTCTTATGTAAAATATGCACGGGATGGGAGAATGCTCTTCCAGGAGGGGACCAGGGATCTCAAGGAAATAATAGAATTTCCAATGTGGAGCCCACTTTACGGGAAATATACTGCCAGGGAACTGAAAGAGGCATCCCTTGATGAACGAACAAAGGAGCTTGCACGGCACAATCTCTTCACAATTTTCATGGAACTGAAAGAAATAAGGGAACGAATTTATGAGCAGACCCTGTGGCAATATGTGGAAGAAAAATCACGGGCGCACCCCTCGCTCCACGCAGCTTTCAGGTCTATCCTTAAATACGGCGAGAAACTGGAGCCGTTCTTCGAGTTGTATAGAAAACCTCCATTATACTACTTTGATGAGCTAACGGAGATGAATCCTTATTTCACCAGGCTGAAAGAATTCCGATCCAGATTCATCGGGGTGAACGATAACGCAAGTTATGTGCCAGATGGAGCATGGCAACCATCGAGACTTTCAGGTAGGTTCATTTCAGAGCAATATGAGAAAAACAGCAATCGTTACCTTATCAGGTGGATGGGCATCGAAGTGCCGGTAGAACTTGAAGAAGCCTACCCCGTTGAACAGGTAATAGACGCCAGGCACTATGAGGAAGGCTTTGC
Source organism: Thermoplasmata archaeon (assembly GCA_021850745.1). Next base: position 4,625 of record JAJZKX010000046.1, on the reverse strand, counting down.
TGATGATCCGGAAACTGTTGAAAGGTCAGAAGGAGAAAGGATAAGGAATTTTGATCTTGAAAAAATCAGGGCATTGTGCGATTTTCAATTTGGAATCGGAACCGGCGAGATTGTTTTCCCACCTGAAACTGAAATAGTAAAGTCAAGGGCCACTGGCAGGATCAGGACAATAAGCCTGAACGGTAAATTCCTGGCTACAATGAGAGCGCATGACGGTTTTCTCGGTCTCCATATAGAGGGAGGAAAAAGACTTCAGGCAGTGTCGAAATACCCAGGAAACAGGATTGCAGTTGATGATGAAAGTGCAAATTACAATGCAAGAGGATACAATGTATTCCGTAAATTTGTTGTAGATTTTGATCCAGATATAATTCCATTAAATGATGTGATAGTGGTGAACTCAAAGGACGAACTGCTCGCCATTGGAAGGTCCATGATGTCAGGGACTGAACTCGCAACTTATAGAAGCGGTTTGGCGGTGAGTGTCAACCACCATACGCAGGAAAGGCATCAGGCTTGAGTATCAGGCATTGTTCTATTATTATTCCTGTTTTTCGCATAACTGTCTACCACGCTCAAAAACATAGCCAGAACCATTATTGAACCCCCAATAATAGTATAAATGCCAATTCTGTCATTTACAAGGAAATATGAAAATATAGCTGCAAATATGGGCTCAGTTACCAGGACAACACCCGCTTTTTCTGGTTTTACATAGATGAGGGCCCTATTCATAATGAAATATCCCATTATTCCTGCAAATATAGCTGTAAAAACTATGGTGAAGAGAACAAGGGGGGAGTACAGGTCATAATAAACGCTGAATGTAGGAATTGTTATCATTGATAGGATGGTGACAGTAAGCATCTGGTAAAAAGTGAACTTCATGGAATCAATATGGGATGAGTGTTTTGAAACATATGCAATCTGTATTGCATATCCAACGGCACAGATTATGGTAAGAACATTCCCAAACTCGACAGATGACGATCCTGAAACACCCCCCGAAAGTATAACCAATCCGAACATAGCCAGTAAAACAGCTATCCAATCCACAATCGAAACCTTGCTCTTCAGGTATACATATGAAAGGATGGGCACCAATACGACATAAAGACCAGTAATAATTCCAGAATCTGCAGGAGTTGTATATTTCAGTCCTACAGTTTGAAAATAGTAACCAATGAAAAGAAGAAGTCCTGCAATGAATCCCTCAGTTTCTCCCCCTCTTGCTTTCAATTTCTTGATGCCAACCATGGGCAGCATAATAAGAGATGAGACAAGAAACCTGATGAATAAAAAAATGACAGGAGAGATGAGTTGAAGTGAAAGGTTAATCAAAGGAAAGGTGAGTCCCCACGAAACAGTGGCTAGCAATAGAAGCAAAACATATAACACCCCTTTCGAAGCCATAACCTTACCAGACCTGCCTCAACAAACTACAGAATATGATCCTGAGGTAAATTGGGGCAACCATGTATGCCAATGTTCTATTTAGGTTGTGATTTCTGTTATCAATGTCTGATCTGCCTTTGATTACCATGGTTTTGTTTCCTGCGCGTTCAAATTATTTAGGGTGGCAGATCACCAGAAATTCCTCTTGTTTTATCCTCATTTTTCTTAGTAAGGGGAAAGTTAAATTTTGTATCATAGTGTGTCAAAAAAGTGATCATTATGATATACATTGATGTGTGCTTATCGAGTGATCAGGGGATGAAAAAATTATTACGTGTCTTGCGTTTGGCGAAGGATTCGCCTCCAAATTGGAAGCTGGAATGCACGGAGTCCATGTTTTCTGCCAGGTCATGAGAGAATAAAATTCTTGGCAGCGAACAATCCATTTCCAATCAGAATTTTGCAATTCACAAGACTTGCAATAGATGAGAATTCTGAACTGGATACAAAAAGCAACAAGTGTTTTTAGAAGAACTCCAAAATAGATAAAATTTAAGGGAACTACGGTGGCAAACGCCTTGGGAACAGTATGTGGGAAAGAAGGGCAGGGTTTCGGAGAACCAGGGAAGCAACAACCCTGGATGGAAAGTCTATGTCTCCAACTCTGCCAATAACTTCCCTGTTCTCTTCCCTGGAAATGATTTCATAGAGTTTTACAAAGGAATAATCTGTTATTCTGGTAAACAACTTCTGGATCATTAAATCTATTTTCAATTCTGTGCCTATCTCTGATTTCCACATTTTCTCATAGGATTTCAGGTTCTTCTCAGAGAGATCATTTCTTTCTAGGGCCTGTTCCAGTGCAATTGCTGCCTTTGAGCCTGAAAGAATTCCGGTATAAATCCCGCCACCGCTTAGGGGCTTTACGATCCCTGCCGCATCTCCAACCAGGAGTGCCCTTTCACCATAGGTTTTGCTGAGGGTGCTGATTGGTATCGGGCCGCCCGTTATTGAAAGAATTTTATTATTCCTGAATCTCCTGTTCAGTTCATGGAAATAATTCCTGCTTGTTCCACCTATACTGGCAGTACCGATTCTGGAGGTATCGCCCGCTGGTGTCGCCCATGCAAAGTACCCCTTCGTGATTGTGCTTCCAAGATACACATTGACATTATCCTGATCCTCAAGTTGTTCTGCAGATTCTACCTGATACGCCGATACAACTCTCTTAATCCTCTCTCCAAATAGATCCTTTCTTACGATGCTATTGGCACCGTCCGCACCTATGACCGCTCGAGCCTTTAATTCCTGAATATCTCCGTTGCATCTTGTTCTTACCGTTATCCCGTCAGGGTCTCTTCGTATAGCGAGGGCCTTTGCATTAATAATCAGTTCAACACCTGCTCCTGTTGCCATTCCAGAAACATCCTTATCGAATTCATCCCTTTCCAGGACAACAGTTTCATCCGCCTTTGATATGCTTATTTTTCCATCATTTGGGAAATACACATGAGCTCCGTGGACTTTATTTATTATGGAACCGGTTTTCACAAATTTTAAAACTCTTTTTGATACCAATCCAGTGCATTCAACCGGTTTGCCAACCTCCTGGTGCTCCTCAAGCTGTTTTACAGTGAAGCCTTTTCTTGCAAGGGCATAAGCTGCATAAGATCCAGCAGGTCCCGCACCAACTACGATGACATCTTGCACAATAACCAATTTCAGGATGCTTAATTTACTTTCGCGGCATTTCCACTCTCTCAATTATAGGGGATGTCTGCGAAAGAAGGAATCAGACAATTTCGTGTATCGTCAGGTAATTTTCTCCGGTTATCATCCCCGGTGTGGGTTTCCGTGAATGTGCCTTCTTAAAATCCTCACTTTCTGTCCATGCCTTGAAATCATTCATAGTTTCCCAATAGGTCATGACAACATATGTATCTGCTTTGATTGGTCTCAGTATTTCATTCCTGATGAATCCTTTCATATGCTTCATGTTTTCATTTGTATGTGAAAACCTCTGTTCGAAATCCTGCGACATCGATGCATTTACCGGAATATGATTCTGCACTACGATCATAAACATTCATGGCAACTTCAATATTTATCAGTTTTGGAAATAACCCTCAAGCGTATTCTGCGATGGGTGAATTGAGTTCTTCAGCTTTGATTTTGGAACTTTCCCGGCAAGATTAAGTGCCATATCAAAACTTTCCAGCACACGGTTTACCGTTTCCTCAATCCGTTTCGCATAATATGCCCAGTCAGGTTCAAATAAAAACTCCTGGCCATCGATAAAAGGTTCCACTTCCTGTGGCGTTCTTGAACTGTCAGTGACAATCCATGAGACCTTCATTCCCGGAATGAATCTTTCACCCTGCTCCTGAAGTTTCTTGGATATCCTGACATTCGCCAGGGAATCAGCGTCCTTATATTTTTCATAATCCTTTACCGATCGTGAAATAACAAGCTTCTTGATATCCAGGGTTCGGTCGCCTTCCAATAGGCGCCTTACAATTTTCTCACTGAATTCCCTGGCACCTTCCTTATCCCTCTTCATTATGAAGTCAAAAACTGTCTCCAGCACCTCGCTCTGAAGATCGAAGGAATCTGTCCTCCTGACTTCATATCCCCGGACAAGCATCTTTCCCTTGTCAGATTCTGGATAGATAATCATTCCCACATATCTCTTCTTGGCTCCATGGGAGAAGAATGGATCCATTACCTTTTCAAACTCAATGGAGACGGACAGCTCTGATGATATTTTAGAACTCAGTTCTTTGCCTGTCTTTACGGCATCTTCATCAGATAACGCGCCTGATTCGATAAAAACACTGTCAGTATCACCATATATTACCCTGAAACCCTCCGTTTTCAATCTTTCGATAAGCTTCATGATCGTCATTCTGGCATACGCTGTGATGGAACCGCCAATCTCAAGATTTGTGAAACGGTAAAAGGATGATGCAAGTACTCCATAGAATGTATTCATGAGGATCTTGAGGGCGTTTTGAACCCCATCATAATACTCATATTCGTCCCCTGAGGATTTTTTCAGCATACCTTTCACTTTATCCCTTTCATCCATCAGCTCCTTCAAAATTCTTGGCACCAGTCCTTCTTTCTGCTTCACATCAAGAAATTTTACTCCTGATGGAGATATGGTAGTGCCATCCGGATCAATTGTTGTGAAGCAGATATTATACTTGATAATCATTGAAGGGTAATAT
>JAJZKX010000045.1 GCA_021850745.1 Thermoplasmata archaeon | reverse complement strand
CTCTTGGAATCTCTTCTGTGAAAATCCAGCTTTCCAACAAAATTTAAAGAACCTTGTTTCACTAGAACGCGTATGTCCAAAATCACTGCCTCTGTGGATATTGGGGGAACTTTTACAGACATTATCATTCAATCTGATGGCAAGATCACCGGGTATTACAAGGTACCAACCACTCCCAGGAATCCTGAGATCGGGGCTTCTTCTGGCCTGAAAGACCATCTTGGCAGGAATTTAGATGAACTGGTCCATGCGACCACCATAGCCACCAATGCCCTGCTCGGGCAGTATGGGCTTGAGATTCCACCTGTTGCCCTTGTCACAACTGAGGGGTTCAGGGACGTTATTGAGATCGGGAGGCAGAACAGGCCCAGGCTTTACGACCTGTTTTTCAGGCGTCCCAGGGCTATTGTGCCAAGGAATCTGAGGTTTGAAGCCAGGGAGAGGACAGGGCCGGATGGAAAGGTAAATGTACCACTTGAGAAGGAACAGCTTGAGAGGGTGGCCGGACAGATACTGGAGGCGTCCTGCCAAACTGCTGCGGTGGCTTTCATTAATTCATACCTGAACCCGGAAAATGAGAGGGAAGCCGGAGAATTCCTCTCAAAGAAACTGGATTATGTTTCAGTGTCATCCAGCGTTGCCCCGGAGCAGCGAGAGTATGAAAGGACTTCCACAGCAGTTGTAAATGCGGCCCTTATGCCCATTGTTTCCAGGTATGTGAAAAGGCTCGAGAGTTCCATGGGCAGCATGGGCTCACCTATGTTGAGCATAATGGCCAGTTCAGGGGGCCTTGTATCAACAGATGAAGTTTATTCCCGACCGGTACAGATTGTTGAATCAGGACCTGCTGCCGGTGTGATTGCGTCATCTGAAATTGCCAGGCTGCTGGGCCTGGGTAATGTAATCAGCTTTGACATGGGAGGCACGACAGCCAAGGCAGGGACAATAGTTGGTGGCGAGGTAGTGATTACTGGCGAATATGAGGTCGGCGGCGAATCACACCATGGCAGGATGGCCAAAGGGTCAGGCTACCCGGTGAGGTTTCCCTTCGTTGACCTTGCAGAAGTGTCGGCTGGCGGTGGAACAATAATCTGGAAGGACCAGGCCGGCGGACTCAGGATTGGCCCTGTAAGCTCAGGTGCCGAACCCGGGCCAATATGTTATGGTAAGGGGGGTACTGAGCCCACAATAACAGATGCAAACCTTGTTCTTGGCATAATAGGAAAAGAACTCCTTGGGGGCGAAATGACTTTGGATGTTGAAGGGGCAAGAAATGGCCTTGGCAAACTGGGGGATCCTGTTGAAATTGCGGAGGCAGCCCTGAGCCTTGCGGACATGGAGATGGCGAGGGCCATCAGGATAGTGACAGTTGAGCGCGGGCTGGATCCGTCTGAATTCGCCATGGTTGCATATGGCGGCGCAGGCCCTCAACATGCAGCAAGAATTGCTGATGAGCTTGGCATTAGGAATGTAATAATTCCGCCAAAACCAGGACTGTTCAGTGCACTTGGGCTACTTTATTCGGACTGGCGTTTTGAGGCAAGGGCATCTTTCCCAAAGGATACTGAAGATGCATTCGGGAAACTTGAGGACGACCTGTCTAATAAACATAGAGGGGCGGAGTTCCTGAGATATGCGGACTGCAGGTACAGGGGACAGGGATCAGAGCTAACGGTTGCAGTTTCGCGGGGAACCAGGATGGAAATAGAGGATGCATTTGTGAAAATGCACCAGTCAACTTTCGGTTTCATCCTTGACCGCGAAGTTGAGGTTGTTACTATCAGAGCCTTTGCAGTGATTAGGAGGGACAAGCCTGACATTTCAATAACCGCAGGAATGCCTTCTGCACCATACAGGAGAACAGCGGTACTGGATGGCAGGCAGATTCAGATGGAGGTGCATTCAAGGGCCGGAATGGCTCCCGGCAGGCCTGTCATGGGACCATGCGCCATTGAGGATTATGATTCAACGGCATTCGTGCCTGAGGGATGGATAGGAGAGGCAGGAATGATAGGGGAGCTTCTCCTGAGGAGGGCAGATTAAATGCAGCTTAAGTGGGAACTGGTCGGCAAGGCAACTGAATTCGTTGCAGAGGAAATGGGAGTTGCACTGAAGAGATCTGCAATCTCCCCAAACATAAGGGAGAGGATGGACCACAGCTGTGCAGTGCTGGACCCTGAGGGGAGGATAGTGGCGCAGGCAGAGCATATCCCTGTGCACCTTGGCTCATTCAAGATCTGCGCAGACAACATAATGCGCTGGATGAAAACCAGAGGGCTTTCCCTCGGTGAAGGAGACATGGTAATCCTTAATGACCCTTACATATCCGGCACCCACCTTAACGATGTAACGGTGATCGCCCCTGTCTATTATGGAGGGCAACTATTTGCCTATGTAATCAACAAAGCACACAATGTGGATGTTGGAGGGCCTGTTCCAGGGAGCCTGAATCCCGAGGCAAGGAAGCTCCACGACGAGGGGTTCATAATCCCTCCTGTAAAGATCATGAAAAATGGGTCGGTGGACAATGAAATTTTCTCCATCATAATGGAGAACTTCAAGGATCCTAAAACAACTGAAGGTGATATCAATGCCCAACTGGCTGCGAACAGGATGGGCATTGCCCGGATTATTGCGCTTTGTGACAGGTTTGGGCCAGAGGAGGTACATGAAAGCTGGGAAATGGCCCTGGAACATTCCAGGGAACTGGCTCTCTCTGAAATAAAGAAATGGAAGCATGGAGAATACGATGCAGAGGATTTTCTCGAGGTAAAAGGGGAGAAGATTCCAATAAGGCTGAAGCTCTCCGTGGAGAATGACAGGATCATTGCTGATTTTTCCGGAACAAGCAGCCAGGTCAGGGCACCAGTAAATGCAGTTCCCGGCGTAACCTTTTCTGCGACTGCTTTCGCCGTAAGGAGCGTGATGAAATTAGATATCCCTACAAATGATGGTTTCTACAGGACAATTGAATTAAGGATGCCTGAGGGGATTCTTCTCAACCCTGGCAAACCTTACCCTGTATCCGCAGGGAATGTGGAAACAACTCAGCGTGTTGCTGACCTTGTGCTCCTCGCACTGGGGAAGGCCATGAAAGGATCAGTCCCTGCCGCTGCATCAGGCACAATGATGAATGTCATGATGGGTGGAGTGCGTGAGGACGGCTCCTACTGGGCCTATTACGAGACAATTGGAGGAGGTAACGGAGCCCGCCCCGACGGGGACGGGATCTCAGGAGTGCACTCAAACATGACGAATACCCTCAACACCCCGGTTGAGGTTGCAGAAATGGAATACCCTCTCATATTCACCGCCAACAGGATAAGGGAAGCCAGCGGCGGAAATGGGAAGTATAGGGGCGGAGACGGAATTGTCAGGGCATTCAGGGTGACTGTTCCTTCCACCATCTCAGTGATTGGCGAAAGGTTCATGGTTCCCCCTTGGGGGCTGGAGGGAGGGTATCCCGGAGCAACGTCGAAGGTTACAATCATCAGGAAGGGAAAAAGAGAAGTGATGCCGGGAAAATTCACAACAGATATTGAAGCGGGTGATGAGGTGATCATCGAAACGCCGGGTGGTGGTGGCTATGGAACGCCAGAATAACAATAATCAAGAGTTGTGCCTTCACTTAGCACACGAATACCAACCCTAACCTTCCAATTTTACAGTTATAACTGTACCCTTTGCGTAAATTGCCTTGTTTCCAGTTTACTTCAGAACTGGCATTCGGCCATCGTGGTTGCTGATCTCTGCCCTGATCCTGACTGCAACCTCCTCAAGCTCGTCCCCCTTAACCGTTCTCCTGCTCCATTCCAGGCGCCTGTCGCAGACTCTTGGTATTATGTGGAGGTGGTAGTGGAAGACACGCTGGTTTGCACATGCACCGTTGTTCTGGCCAATGTTTACTGCCTCAGCATCAACAGCCCTTATTATTGCCGGGGAAAGCATCTTGGCAATCCTGTGCACCTCGAGGTATGACCACTCGTCAATGTCCAGTATGTTCACATAATGCTCCTTTGGCACAACCAGGATATGGCCTGCCTCTACCGGAGCAATGTCCATGAATGCCATGACGTTGTTGTTTTCGTAAACTATTGAGGCCTTGTGATCCCTGATCACGTCCCTGCAGAACACGCATTGCTCCGAGTACATCGATAGATGAAAGAAGCAATGGAGATAAACATTATTCAGTGCGGTAATTGCATTGGCTTTTTGGCCCAAAAGTCCGCTGTGCCAAGCAAAGCAAGAACTGAAGTTTCATATCCAATCCAGGTTGTCATAATATATATGCTCTTACCGATACTATACCCATCTTTGATTTAAAGCCCCGTGGGGTGCCTGCAAAAATGCAGCCGATAACAAAAAATATGGTTGAGAATAAAATTATTTGATATGGTAAAAATAAAAATGAGCCACCATTGTATCTTCATGTTTCTAGATATGTTTACTTCGCAGGCGTCAGTGAGAAATATTGCAGCAGAATGCACAGAAAATCCAAGCCATGGTGAGGTCCCAATAGGGTTTCCCAATAGGCAGTGGAAAAAAAGCGGAAAATTTCGCCAAACTCAAATATTGAAGTGTGATGTGGAACCATGCCATCTGGAACCATAAAGGTGAACAAGCCACCACCTCAGCCCATTATCGGCCCACCGCCAAAATCCACCAAATACAAGGGCGTAAAGCATACCATAATGGTCATGAGCGGAAAGGGAGGCGTTGGCAAATCAACTGTTTCCGTTAACCTTTCAGTAACACTTGCAAAGAAATACAAGGTAGGCCTCATTGATGCCGATATCAACGGCCCTGATGACCCCAAGATGCTTGGGGTGTCTGATGCAGAGATCACAGCAAAGGACAACCAGATCATCCCGGTGAGCTCAAAGTACGGTGTAGATGTCATATCTATGGCCTTCCTGCTCCCGACGGAAGACACTGCGGTTATCTGGAGAGGTGCCCTGAGGCACAAGGCTATCCAGCAGTTCCTTGAGGAAGTAGCATGGGGAGAAAGGGATTTCATAATTCTCGACATGCCCCCTGGTACAGGAGACGAGGGGCTTACAGTGGCCCAGCTGGTTCCTGAGGTCGAAGGGGTAATCATTGTCGTTACGCCCCAGGATGTTGCCCTTCTTGACGCAAAGAAAGCCATCAACTTTGCAAAACAGATGGAAATCCCAGTTCTTGGCATAGTTGAAAACATGAGCGGATTTGTATGTCCGCACTGCGGCGAGACCGTGGACATATTCAAAAGAGGCGGTGGCGAGGAAGCGGCCAAGAAATATGGCGTGCCATTCCTTGGAAGGATCCCGCTCATACCTGAGGTCGTGGCCAATTCTGACGATGGAATCCCATCCGCTTCATCCAACGAAATTGTTGCCAAGGCCTTTGACGGAATAACCGAAAAATTGATTGAAGCCATTGGCAAGAAGAAAAAGTAAGTGGTCAGCCACTTATTATACCATTTTTTAGGCTGCAACCCGCATAATTCTCCCCCTCAATCACAAAGAGCCAGTTCCTTAGGGCAGTGGTTCATTGTGGTGCAAAACTGCAGGGCAGATCTTTCACATGTGATAGAGTATATATGCCAAGTGAAACCTATCTATCCTTATACCCATGAAGATACGGCCATATGTCAGTTCAGGATGGGCATTGCGCTTCCTTTATTCTCTCATTTTCCTAGACATGGTAAGCCTGCTTGGCACTTTTTATGTCGCATGGTTCCCAATTGTTTTCGCGCTTTTCATGGAATTCACAGTAGTCATGGCACTGTTCATGGCTTTTTATGGACCCCCGAGGCGGTATGACTCGGCAATCAAGTCGGTTTCTGTAAATAATCAGGGCTTTGTCATAAACCATTATGAAAAGGTGAGATGGGACCATGTTACAAGCGTTAGCCTGAATGTTGTCAGGGCCAGGATCACTACAGGGGCAAGGTACAAGACAATTGATCTGGATCCTAGGGTGGCCGCAGAGATGCGCCCAACCAGCGGGGCAGGTTATGTGCCAGAACTCACAAGGACCATAAATTATGGTATCATTACGGTGTATAAAGCCTACAGCGACAAGCCGGCATTTCAGTTCAAGTGCAGGATACCGGTTTTCCGGCCTGAAAGGATCATTACAAGAATGAAGAGGATAGGCACTAGAAGCGGATCACCGGCGGCCTTCAATTGCCACATAAACCGGAAAAATGGCGGCAGCCATAATGCCCCTGCATGAACTTTGATCATGCCGGTCTGTGTAAGTGGTCCCATCCTACAACCTTTATGAAAATCTTATTAAGTTTAAGGCATTTTTATTCTATTGCATTTTTATAAAAGTTGCGCACCGGCATTAATCCTGGCGTTTCTGATCTGCCTCCCAGCCGCTGCTGCTATGGGCCATTACACTTCCAGCAATGTTGCTTCCGGGAGTAGCTCCTTTGAACCATTAAACTTGATGCAGTATGGGCAGCTGCCTCTGCATGGCATTGCAAAGGCACACGATCATGGAAATGTGGGCAACATCACTGTCATGGTGGGCCTCAATCTGAATAGCCAAAGTAAACTTGACGCACTGCTTCATGGCATTCAGGATCCCCATAGCCAACTATACCACAAATACCTGACAAAGGAAGAATTTACGTCAGAATTCTCGCCCGCCCTGGAAGAATATGACCGCGTAATTGCCTATTTCAATGCCTTTCCTGGAATACACCTGAAAACCTATTCTGACAGGCTATCCATCCGCCTCATAGGCAGCTCGGGCCAGATTTCGAAGGCGTTCAATTCTGGGATAAACCTGTATACAATAGGTGGCCACCAGTATTACCAGTTTGAGAAACCTTCGCTCCCATTGTGGCTTGCAAAGGACATCAGCTATGTATCGGGCCTTGCGAATTACAGCAGTGCCCGTTTCCTCGCTGGAGGGGGCACTCACTCAACGGCAGACCTAGGCTCTTTTTCCTTTTCCAACGGGTACCCCCGCCCGATTGGGAGCGGACTTGACGGTTCCACACAGTACATATGGGGATCCGACCTTCAGAAGGCGTATAATGCCACAGGGATCATCAATGAAACCAACCTCAGCAGCACTGTGATTGCGGACATATTCTGGACAAATGTGAACTATGCACCTTACAACCCGGCGGACGTAAACACATATTTCAATGAGACGCTCCCTCCATGGGAGAAGAAGCCAAGAGTCCATGGAGTGCCCCTCCAGGGTGCGAACCCTCCCGGGACAAACGCCAGGAACGATTCTGCAGATATTACACTTGAAAACACGCTTGATCTTGAAATGTTGGGGAGCCTTGCGCCAGGGGCATCCATTTATGACGTATACACACTTGGAAGCACTTTTACTCAGCTTGATTCTGCCATAGCATATATCCTCAACCCCGGAAATTCCAGTTCACCGCTGAATAATGTATCTGTTGTCTCCAATTCCTGGTATGCTGCAGACATGGAGCATACTCTCTGGAACCAATACATGGAGGAGGCAGCCGCAAGAGGCATAACAGTCGTGGCCTGCAGCGGAGATTCCGGCAACAACCCTACCAGTGAAAAGTTTGTTGGGACCGGGGCAACATCCCCTGGAACTGACGCAGGGAACAGTAGCGGTGTACTGTCCGTTGGAGGTGCAAACATCACCTTGAACTCTAATGCAGGGAGCTCAGGATTCCTTTCCATACAGGATTCCCAGGCATGGTATCTTGTTTCTGATACGGAAAACAACCCCACTCCCGTAGGGACAGAGGGTGGCATCAGCCAGTTCTACCCTGAGCCTTCATGGCAGCTGAACTCTATTGCAAACAGTGTTCTTCATGGGAAGGGAAGGGGGGTTCCTGACGTATCAGCAATTGCGAACAATGTCCTGGTTTTCATTACACTTGGGAATTACACCTATTATGATTCACCATATATCTACTACGCCTGGGGAACCAGCATCGCAGCTCCAGTGGTCTCAGGCATCATCGCATGTCTTGATGCCCATTTCGCCCAGGGTAACATGAGCAGATTGGGGTTCCTTAACCCGTTGCTGTACAACCTTTCCAACATACAGTATTCATACAGGAATGTGGGACAAAGCCATTTCCCTGGCTTCAGGGACCCGTTCTCCGGTGTGGTCAGGGGAAGCAACGCTGCGTATGTTGCCACAAAGGGATATGATCTTCTAACAGGTTTGGGCCAGATCAACGCTGGGAACCTTGCCTACGACATTTCCGGAAATTATTCGTACACATATTTTACGCCAAACGCTACTGATGGAGGAACGTTTGAAAATATGCTTCTATACAGGATTTTACCTATTTCTGCAGGAGTTGTAACTGCCTCATCCTTAGCAATAGCCTGGTTCAGGTATAGGAAAAAGTAGAAAACGTGATTGTGGGCTATTAACCCAGGCTGACGACCAAATTAACCAGATTTGTTTACTTAATGTAACACATGCATTTGGTTACCTTGCCTCCTCACTTTTTGGCGAAACATCTTTCGTCAAAGATTTGCTGAGCTGAAATGGACAATTATATCTTGTTTGATTTGGATTAGCCATGAACAGCATGAAGATAAGGCATTTTAAGAACACAAGCGGGGGATTCATCCTCATGCTAATTCTTGCGTCACTGCTTATTCTGACGCTGATTGGGTCGTTTTACATTGCATTCTTTCCCATGCTGTTTGCGTTTACGCTGTGGGCCACTTCGCTTATGGGAGTCCTGCTTTTCTTTGCCAGAATCTCGAGTGACCAGGACGTTCCCATTGAATTTATAAAGGTTGACCACACAGGCTTCATAATTGGCTATAAGGGAAAAATCCAATGGAGCATGGTCGCAGGAGTTAATCTTAGTGTATTCATTGCAACATTTACTTCCGGCCCAAGTTTCAGGCACCAGCAGCTGAATCCAGTGGCCACTGCCAGAATAAGGGCCATGAGCGGCGGCGGCTTCTTCCCTGAGTTAACCAGGAATGTACCCTATGGAGTCCTGACAGTATACACCTCCCTTAATGGGAAACCTGCAATTGAGTTTAGGTGCAGACTTCCCTTATTCCGGCCGGGGAGAGTCCTCAACAGGATAAGGAGAATTGGGCAAAAAAGCGGCACAATGGCCTCATTCAGCTTTAATGTCCACAAGACCGGGAAGAGTGAGGCAGCAATTTCAGACTGAGTTAAGCCATATCAAATTAAGCCTGGTTACTAAACGTTCCATTGCGGAGATTCAGGCTGGGCGTTTTTATTGTTTTCATAGGCCTCCTGGGGTGCGTCCTCCACCACCTCGGTTTTTTCCCCGCAGACACCGCAATAGTTGCACCGAACGATTGAATAAGGAACTTTAATGTAGAAACCCAGATCTTCCTTCCAGTGTACAGTCGTGAAATACTCAGTGAAATCACAACATGGTTTGACCACTGAGTATGTTTTCCCAAAAACACCATCTTTCCTGAACTTGACCTTCATTACAGGTTGAAAATAAGCATGTAAATGATTTTACCTTTTCGTTTGGTACAGATATAAAAGGCAATGCCGCTGTTAAAAGCGTACAAAGATGTTCACAATTATCAAAACTAAGAAATCTAAATTAAAAGCATTAAGCCTTCATAATTGAAAAAATTAAAAAACGCACATTTGAAGAATTAGATTTGCCAGATTCGTTTACCTTAGCATGGATTGTGAATTCGGTCTGTTAGTGACTGTGGACTTAATACCTCGCCGAAGCTCGGCACTTACATCCCAGTTCTATCAATCTCCTCTTTTAGGAGAGACCTAATAACGATGTCTATTTTCAGGGGCGACTTCAAGCTTAGATGCTTTCAGCTTTTATTCGCGTATGACGTGGCTACCCGGCAAATGCCTTACCAGACAACCGGTAAACCAGAGGT
>JAJZKX010000044.1 GCA_021850745.1 Thermoplasmata archaeon | reverse complement strand
TAATGACATAAAGTATCAGGGCGTCAATGAGAATACAAGTTTTGATGGTGTTAAGGGGGATCAGAGGATAGTTGCAAGCGTCGGTATCTCTGAAGGAAAAATAAAAGCCGGATCCCTGCTGGAAACACTTGACAGGGAGGATCCTCTGATAACGCTCAAACCCCAGTCGCTTGGATATGTCATGAAAACCGGCTTTAACGGGGATATCTTTGTTGCCGGCCTCAGGGACGGCCCAATAGAAACTGCATCCGGGGTCGTGAATGATATCCTCCTGGTTTCAGGCTTCAGGCGCATTTGAAACTAAACTTATTTACTGGTTCCTGTTTCGCGGTTAGCTGTGTGTTGTTAACACCACTGAAGAGCCTATTATAAAGGATTATGAAATTATCCTGCACACCAGGAATAGTGAAAACATTGGCTGAAAAAGTGGAAGATATTGAAATACCGATCAACATAAGGGCTCTCAAGACCTCGACCATATACCACGTGAACACAGGTGGAAAAAATGTCCTCATAGATACAGGAATGGATCCGGGAACCGAAAGTTTTCTCATCCAGAAGGATGTAAAGGTGGATGACCTGGATGCAATATTCCTGACTCACCTGCACATTGACCACCTTGGAGGGGCCCAGAAAATGCACGAGGATTACTCAATACCGGTATACATGGGGTATGAGGACCTGGTTCGTGTAAAATCAATTCAGGAAAACCCCAGCGGTTTCCTTACTGAGCTTATAGATTTTCTCAGGATAAACGGTGTGCCGGAATCGTATTTGCAGAAATTCGGCGAGAATCACCCTGTTGTCATGGAACTTGAAAATTACAGGAGCCTTGACATTGAGGACCTTTCCTCAATTCCGGGAGGGGAGTTCGGGGACATAAAATTTGTAAGTACCCCGGGACATTCTCCCGGTTCAACATGTTTTTACATGAAAAATAACAAATTCCTGTTCACCGGAGACCATGTACTTGAGCGTATCACGCCAAACATAAGCTTCTATGACAGGGATACGGATATGCTGGGGCTTTATATGCAGAGTCTGGGGGAAACCCTGAAGCTTGATGTGGCGCGGGTTTTTCCAGGTCATGGAAAGCCATTCTCCGGCATGAAGGAACGTGCCCAAGGCATAATTGATCACCACAGGGCCAGAATCCGCGAGATAAAGGATATAGCGAGAAATTCATGGGTGAACGCCTATGAAATAGCGGGAAGAATGACATGGAGCAGGGGACGAAAGATGGACTCAATGAATTCAATGGAACAGAACTTTGCAATCGGGGAGGCCATAGCCCATATAAGGTACATGAAGAATTCCGGTGAACTGATTGAGAGGGAAAATAACGGAAAGCTTCAGTACAGATCAACGTGATCCGTCAGAGACTGCTGGAATATTCTTCGGGGAGGTCCTCCTTCATCGCACCAACAAACTCCCTGATATGTTCAGGTGATGATGATTTCGGGATCGGTATGCTGTTTCTCATCAGGTATCTCAACATGACCTGCACCGGGGTTATTCCAAGTTTTTCTGCGGTCCTTTCAATATTCTTGCCAGCCTTCATGTGACCCTGGTTCAGGGGTGAATACGCCATGATATGTACGGAATTTTTACGGCAGAAATCCAGGTTGTCCTTTTCCACTGATCTGTTTGACATATTGTATTCAAGCTGGTTCACTACAATATCATATTTCCTTGTGGAATCAATTGCCTCCTGAAGGAGTTTGTTGCTGAAATTGCTGACTCCAATGTTCCGTATTATTCCCTGATCCACAAGTTCCTCCATTGCTGATATGGTCTCGCCTATTGGAATGCTGGGGCTGGGCCAATGGATAAGGTAGAGGTCAATATACCCGGAATCAAGCCTCTTTAGGCTGTTTTTTGCCGACCTGATAAGGTCATCATGCCTCAGGTGGTCATTCCATACCTTCGTCACTATGAAAAGATCGTCCCGTGGAAAACCGGAGATGGCCTTCCCAACCAGTTCCTCGGAATGGCCGTCACCATACATCTCTGCCGTGTCTATGAGCGTTATTCCATTTTCTATGCCGTATTTCAGTGCAGCTATGTTCCTGCGGTCGTCTGATGTTTCCGGATGTCCCGATCCTCCCATCTTCCAGGTCCCAAGCCCAACCGGCGATATCTTCTTTCCATTTATTTCAGTTATCATATAATTGCCATAACCTGCAGGTTAATGAATATTTATTGTTTTTGGAATACAGGATGATAAAAACAAACTTTATGCAAATTTAAATAGGAACTGGAAATGCATAAACATGGAGCCCATATTGAAAAAAGTTCTTATTGTGATTCTTTCAGTTGCAGTGGTGGCTCCCACAGCAATTGTTCTTTATCACTTCATGTCGGTATCAGACCAGGCATCAGACCCGCTTGCTTATATCCCTGAGAACTCGAC
Organism: Thermoplasmata archaeon; assembly: GCA_021850745.1. The sequence continues at coordinate 7,448 of JAJZKX010000044.1, read as the reverse complement.
AATGGTAGCTGCAATAAACTATAACGGCACGGAAATGTATGCTTTTTATGCTTCCGGATCTCCTGCGCTGATAATAGAAAATGCCGAAGCGCTCCTGAGCCTGAACACCTCATCAATAACCAGCGTTTCCAACAATTCTAATATTTCGTCCTTAACATCCGGACTTGGAATAAGCCTGTCCACCTATGGTACCGTTCAGGGATTCCAGGTATATAAGATCAGAATCAACGAAACAGGTTTCAACACAATAAACTCAAAATTGCCTTCATTTGTCTCGGGAATCCTTAAACCGATTGAAAACAATCTTTCCCTTAATCTCTATGCATATAATCCATACGGCCTTTCATTCATTGTGGGTTCTCTTGGTTCACTGAACCACTCCATGAGCGCCTATTCCCGGAATTATAATTTTGCTTCACACAGTTCATATCTGAACGATTCTTCAAATCTTTCATTCTACGTTTCAGGTGATAACAGCACTATCTTCAGGTCTATAACCGGGAATGTTACACTTGATTCCACGCAGGTTTACTTCAACATGGCTTCAACTAAACTCTATGATATGTTTAATTTTTCCAGGCCTGAAATGAATCTCACCAATTTCAGCGCAGTATGGAATAGCCCGTTGCAGCTTGAAATCAGCTTGCCTGTTGGTCTTGGGAATACGGGCAACATGTTATCGGTACTGAACCTTACAAAAGAAAACCAGAACTATTTTACAATGTTTCCGGATAACTGAAGGCCATGGTGATGGAATGATTTCCGGAAGGTGCTTATATTTATGACAAACCGTTTTTCAATAACTTATGGTTACTATTTCAGGAACTATTACCGGTCAAGGAGCTTCTATCTCATGCTCCTGCTGGTTCTGCTGGTATCAGGGTTAATGGTATACCTTTCTTTCAGGTATCTCAACAAGCTGCCGGACTTCATACCGGAGCTAAAGGGAAAAGCAATCTCAACGGGCCTTAAGGAGGAACTGTTCCTGTATATATGGGCATTTGTCCTGTCCGATCTTCCGGTATTTGCAGCAGTTTTCTTCGGTTCACCGGCCATATCAAGCGAGATAGAGAACCGCACAGCCTTCCAGATATTTCCGCTTCCAATTGGGAGAAGCGTCCTGCTTATGGGCAAGTATCTGGCTTCAGTGTCAGTCACCCTTGTTATAACTGCAATTTATATCATAGTGGAGGTAATAACTTACATCATAGTCTTTCCCGGGCAGTTGCCGGTTACCTTTTTCAAATCAATAGGGCTGCTGGCAGTGTTCATATTCTCAATTTCAGCCTTCACTTTTCTTGTGAGCAGCATATTCAAGAAGAACCTTTATGCTTACATTACTGTATTCCTGATATACTTCATAATCTTCTCAGCAATGAATATAGTGTTTGAGCTGATTTACAGCTACAACCCCTTCTTCCTGCTTGACAACGCCGCATCCATTGTGGAGAGGGTTTTCGTGAATGTTAGCACATCCACTTTCGCAGTTAACAACAGTATTGCAGGAGCATCATTCTCATCAATCATGGTGGCGTTGCTCGTGATGATTCTCTATCTTGTGGTTTCAATAGTCATAGCTCTCCTGATCTTTGAAAACAAGGAGGTAAAGTAAATGCCCGGTCTTGATATAATGGGAGTTAGCAAGAATTTTGGATCACTTCAGGCATTGAAGGATATAAACCTCAACGTGGATACACCACAGTGCATAGGGATACTTGGCCCAAATGGGGCCGGGAAGACCACCCTGCTGAAAATCATAACCAACATACTCAAGCCTTCCGAAGGTAAAATACTGGTGAACGGTGTCAACGTGAACCAGAATCCCACAAAGGCTCTGGAGAAAATAGGCGCTCTTGTGGAACAGCCGGAATTCTACCCTTACCTGACAGGAAGGGAGACCATGAAATTTGTGGCAAGGATAAAGGGAATGTCGGTTTCCGGATCCTCAGAAGAAATTGAGAAACTTGCCAGTATCACTGGCATAACAGGGTATCTTGACAGGAAAACCGGTGAATATTCAAGAGGAATGAAGCAACGGCTGGGTCTTGCTGTTTCTATGATAGGTGACCCGGAAATAATAGTGCTGGATGAACCAACATTTGGCCTTGATCCCAGGGGAATGAAGGAGATGAGGGATATTCTTATAACACTTAAGGAAGAAAAGAAAAGGATAATCCTGTTCAGTACACACCTAATATCGGAAGCCAGGGAAGTCTGTGACAGGGTGATAATAGTAGATAAGGGCGAAATAAAATTCAATGATGAAATATCAGACATGAGGGGGAACAAAATGAGGATAAGGGGTAGTTTCAACAATATCAAGAATATCCCCGGAGCAAAGGATCTGACCACTAAGGGAAACGAGATAACATTGGAGATGAAGCCAGGGGAAACCAGAAATTCAATCCTCAGGGAATTGATGGAAAATGGTGTAGAAATAGATTCGGTTGAGGGCATGGACCGAATGGAAGAGGTTTATCTTTCCCTGGTCCAGTAATCTGATTTTTTCATCTTTTCAAGTTGCCGGCAGTCTGGAGTTCTGTCCCGATACAGAATTCAATAAAACCGCATATACAAGGCTGAAACCATGGGTCTCACAGGAAATGGAAAAAATAAAATTTCAACTTTGTCCGTCATGGAGCATACATTTATGATCATGTATATCATTGTTTAGGAGATGGCTTCCAATAACGATGACCCACATTACATACTTACTGAGCCCGCAAGCTTCGGCAAAAGCCATGGAATACTCATGCTCACTCCACTGAAGGTTATTTTTAAGCCGGATCCAGGAAACAGGAACAGGCAGGACAGTTTCGAGATTAAGGTTGAGGACATCATAAATGTCACAATAGAAGGCAAGATGATGAAAAGGCTCTGCCTCATAGTCAAGGGAAGCGCACCTGAAACTGTGCTGGTTAAGGTGAGCAGCATGGAATCATGGAAAACTCATATTGAGATCACAAAAAAAATCCTCTCACATTTCTCCTCATCACAGATTCCCCAGCAGGCTGGAAAACAGAAAAAGAAGGCAGAGACCACCCCTGCAGATCCCAACCAGGCAGCGCCAAAACCGAAATCCTCAGCCTCCTGGTACGAAACTAACCGGAAGATAATGGAAGACGTGCTGAAAGATCTTAAAAACAGGAAACTGACCGCTCCTGAAGATCCACAGGGATCATGGCCGTCCGGACGCGATTACGAACAGAGTTTCCAGTCCCTTCAACATTCCATTTACAAAGATCTGGTGGAACTCAAGACTGCTACGGCCCTGAAGAACCCGGTGTCAGTCAACTGGTATGTTCATGCAACCGGAAATTATGGCTCAATATACAAGGTCAGGACAACATCAGGTCAGCTGATGGCCCTGAAATGCTTCACGAAGAGAACATCGCACCTAAATATGCGGTATCTTGAAATCTCATCATACCTGAAAGGGATAAATTATGCAGCCGATCCACTGGTTAAATTCGACTTCTATACCCGGGGCATAAGTGCAATGAAGAATCCTTCCGTGTATTACCCGATCCTCACGATGGAGTGGATTGACGGAACCCCCCTGAATACTTTCATAAAGGCAAACCTGAAGGAACCCAGGATAATGAAGAAGCTGGCAAAAGATTTCATAGATTCAGTAGCGGAACTGCACAGTTTTGGCATAGCCCATGGAGATCTTTCCGGCGATAACATCATAATCGACAAAAAAGGCAAGATGATATTCGTGGATTATGATGGCATGTATGTTCCACTGATGGAGGGACAGAAAGCGCCTGAACTTGGCCACTCAGGTTTCCAGCACCCTGAAAGAAAGGTTGATGATTACGGCACGAACCTGGACAATTTCTCCTCAACAGTGATTTACACTACCCTGCTTGCGCTGGCTGAAAAACCTGACATGTGGAAGAAGTACAATGGGGACGACCCGGATTGCCTGATAATGAGAAAAGAGGACTTCAAGGACCCTGATCATTCTGAAGTTATAAGGGCCCTGTCCACAAGCGGAGGAAGAAAAGTCAAAAAACTCACAAAACTGATGGTACAGTCAATAGGCAAGAGTCCCCTATGGGAGGGAACGGAACCGCTGAAACTTATCAGTCTGTAAATTCAAGAAGTGCAACAGTAAAATCATCATTTTTTATCTTCCCCTCATTTATGAGTTTTGGTATCCTTGAATCCAGGGACTGAAATTCGTTAAGGAAAAGATTCATTGCATAGTCTGTGTCCTCCATGATCCATTTTGCAGCCGCATCTGTTGCCAGAAGGATATTCAAATTATTTTCCAGGGTTCCGGAAAACTCAGTCAGTTCAGGTTCAGGAACTTTCAAGCTCTTTTTAACGGGAGATCCCTGGCCACTCCAGATTAGCCTGGGAGTATTTCCAAATTCCCTGGGAAATTTGATGGGAAAAGATTCCTTGATTTTGTTGCCCTGCAGTATGAACATGCAGGAGTCCCCGACAGAAATGGATTTAAATTTCAGGCTGCCAGACACCTTCTTAACCTGAAGAGCCAGGAAAGTGGCATAAGATCCGGATATTGACTTGTTCTTAAGGAACCATGGCAGGGCTTTCCAGTTCACGTTGTCGTACCAGTAATCCCTGGAGGTTGACACTATCTGCCCCATTACACCATCGTTGCCCCTGAACAGATCAATTTTGGAATTGACGAAAGTTTCAGTCAGGGACCTGGCCCAAATATCGGAGAATGTTGAACCGCTTGCGCCGTCGGCTATTGCAAACCTTCCCTTCTTGAGGTCGAAACTGAGAGAATCCTCATACTCTTTTGCAGGATTCCCCAGTTTGCTGAGGTGAAAATTCTGTATTTTCACAGTTCTCTCTAATGAAGATTCTCAGTTGGTGCCCTTGTTCCGATATCAAGGAGTTCAAGCAGTTCATCAAGGCCGGCATTGAACACATATCCTCTTGCGCCATTCTTTATTTCCAGTCCCCTCTCGGCAGCAACGTCCTGAAAAGGTTCCGGCAGGTCGCTGGACATCCTGAATAGTTCCCTTGAAAACTTGTCCGTTTTAGGCAGCTGTTCCTCATCAGATGGGAAGATCACTGCATCATCCTGTTTTGATTCCGAAAGGTGGCAGTTCCATAAAAGAAGGTTTCCATCAGAGGTGGACATGGACTTGAGTTCATCTGCTGCCGGAATTGGGTCACCATCTGTCGCTGCACCATCAGATATATTAATCACAACTGGCGGATAGGAATCAGAGTGTTCATGCAGCCACTCAGTGCACCACTCCTTTGCGAGTTTAAGGGCCTTGACCATGGGTGTATTGAAGTTTGCCACGGGCTCGAACCATACAGGAAATTCCATCTCTGTCTCAACCTCTTCACCCTCAGAATCTGTAATCCTCTTCGTGGTCTTCTCTATTCTTATTGGGTTTTCAGCCATCTTGGAGATCGGAACTATTGTTGCATTTGGCAGCAATGATTCAGCCGTGTCGGTTTTTGATCCATAACCTATGATTCCTATCTCGAAATAATCCCTTACACCCTCAGTTTTTGTGCATCTGTAAATTATTTCGTATATCTGCCTGTTTATAGCATCGGTTGCTTCCCTGGCCTTGGATGTCTGCTGTCCAGCTAGTTTGTGGCTCATTGACCTTGACTGGTCAAGTAAGAACAGAAACAGTCCTGGCTTCCTTCTGCTGATCTCTGCCGAATATGTCATACATTGTAATACATTTCCATTTATAGAATGTTTTGCATTTTCGTGAAAATTGATACTTTTCCCCGTGAAACAGCAGCTTGAACGGGAATCAACGAACAATTAACCAATTTTACAACACCAATATTAATCACTTCTGAATATTAACTGATAAGCCCATAAAGATATGAAATAAGAATGAAATAAGCATGAAAAACCCGCATGGATACCCAGATAAAATTTACATTAGAATTATGTACGGGTAGTGTTGGGAAACTGATGGCATAAAAGCTTCATGATTATAATTGTCTCTCGTTAAAACATCCTAAAAAAGCCACTCCCCATTAGGTAAGCCTTTAGTTAATGTTTAATATATCTATATGATCAGGTTCACGTGGAAGTCTACGGATTAAAGAAAGCTGAATGGATGCAGGTTCTTTCCTCATGGTCTGGATGGGTGATGGACGGGTACGTTTCAATCACATATGCCCTTGTTGCAGTTACCATTTCCAAGGTATTATTTCCCCCAATATATCTGGCCCTCATTGCAACAGTAATGGGGTTCATCGTAAGCGCGGTGGCTAGACTTTTAGGCTCTGTAATTCTTGGAAACTTTTTTGGGGACAGAATAGGAAGAAAGACAATGCTTACTATCACAGTGCTTTTCTTTTCAATATTCAGTGCATCCATAGCTTTGATTCCCACATTTACCCAGATAGGGATAGTGGCACCTGCCATTCTTTATGTGGCACTTTTCCTGGTAGGGTTTTTTGCAGGTGCGGAATACGGTGGTGGAACTGCTCTTGCAACGGAATCAGTTCCTGCGGAGAGGAGAGGTTTTGTCGGTGCTTTTGTGCAGAGTGGTTTTGGTGTGGGATATTTCATAGTCTCACTGGTCTTTTTTGCACTTGATTCATTTTATGGTCAGGCCGGTTTTCAGGCTTTCGGCTGGAGAGTATTGTTTGCAACATCCATAGTTCCAGGCATACTGGCCCTGGTACTGAGGCTATTCACCAGGGAATCAAAAGTATTCACTGACATGCAAAGCGAGAACAAGGTTGAAAAAATCCCGGTAAGAAACATGGTGAAGGAGGTTCCTTTAACTCTGGCATTCGTAATAATGATAACAGCCGGTCTGCTTTTTGTAAACGGTGCCACTCTTTCATTTTATCCTATCGTAATGGAACAATTTGAATCCATACCTTATTCAACGGTAGGTCTCGCCATTGCACTTGTAAATCTAGTATCCCTCTTCGGGGTATGGATAGGAGGAATGATCTCAAACCTGTTGGGCGGGAGGAGAGTTTCCATGATGATATACTCACTTGCTTTTCTCATAACAACTTATCCATTGATATACTTAGGGCTGAGCCATAGCCTCTTCGCAATCGTGGCTGCATTTTCTGTACAGGCATTCATCGAGGCAATGATATTCGCAACCTTGCCGGCATTTCTTGCCGAGAAATTCAGCAAACGTTACAGGGCGACTGCAGTTGGCTTCGCATACAACGCGGGAGGAATTGCCGCAAGCTTCTCAACAACCATTATACTTATATTCGTTGCGTTTCACTTCAGTCTTTTAAACGTATGGAGTTTTATAGTTATAGGTGCATCCCTGCTGATGATCGCCGGAATAATTTTTTCAAGCGAAACATGGTCCTCAAAATATTCCAAGAAGAGCGACGACAAAATAACTCTTTAAAAAATAAAGTTATATTTTCATAAGTTCAAAATTATAACTTCTCCATTCTTTTGTTTTTTCAAATTATTATTCAGGATTCAAATTTTTTTC
>JAJZKX010000043.1 GCA_021850745.1 Thermoplasmata archaeon | reverse complement strand
ATTCAGTAGCAGGATCCTCTCCACCGTAGAAAATCATTCTTGCGTGGAGGATGGCATTCTTGTCTATAGTCTCCATGGATACAAGGTAGAAGAAATGGCCCCCATGCTCCTTGATGTAATCGTTCATCAGGCCAAAGTCTGGCTGGATTTTTTCAAGAGTCTTCAGGTGCTTCAGGGGAACAATGATGAATTCGTTGCCAGTTGATACGGATTCAATTGGGATGGAATCATCAATTTCCGAAGGTTCAATCCTTAGAATTTCTGCGATCTCTTCCCGTTTATGTGTCTTGCCAAATACAGGCTCAGGCTGGATCATTTCTCCATATAATCCCATTTCACCTGGTTCAAAACTAACATTGACCTTCCCTACATTCAGGGAGAGTGTAATATCCTTTCTTCCAAGAATTTCCTGCAGCACAAAGGAAGTGCCTAATGTCGGATGGCCTGCGAAAGGAAGCTCCTCCTCAACTGTGAATATTCTGACCCTGATCCCCCCGGGAGAATTGGCATCTCCTTTGGAATTCAATACAAAAGCGGACTCTGATAAGTTCATTTCCCTGGCAATGACCTGCATCTCTTCTCCACTCAGATCTCCTGTGTCAAGGAATACTGCAAGCTGGTTGCCCTTCAGCGGGGAGTCTGCGAACACGTCCACCAGTCTGTAATTTAGAATTATAGATGCCATAATTGTGATAAAACAGGATTAGGTAATATGCATTTGCCAGAACCCTAGAATGGGTTGCGTGAAATGTTGCTCTTTAGTGGTACCAAAATAGCATTCCTCACGGTGACAGAGTTATTTCTATGCCTTTTGCACACTGGAATATAAGGACATGGTTGGTGTAGTTGTTTCTTCCGGAAATTAAATTTGCTGATAGAATCATTCCCTGTTATGATTCAAAAAATAAATATAAAAGACATGTTCCAACTCTTTTCCGGCCACTGGCACCCAAGAATCATTGGTCAGTTCAATGACACGCACATTAAACTGGCAAGGCCGAAGGGAAGGTTTGAGTAGCACCATCATGACAATGAGGATGAGATGTTCCTGGTGATCCGGGGCAACCTTAACATAGAGCTTAAAGACAGCATTATTGTACTAAGCGAGGGTGAGGCAGTGGTGATTCCAGGAGATGTGGAACTCTGCCCTGTAGCTATTGAGGAGGCGATAGTTATGTTGGTCGAACCCGCTTCAACCGTGAATCCTGGAAATATAAAGAGCGTTAAGACTTTGGACGCTCACTGGATCTAAGCCAGCTGCTTTTCCGTTTGGAGAAAGTTGTTACTCTGCCAGTTCTCCCAGGTAGTCTTTTACTTCCTGATCCTCAATATCGGAAAACTCCGTCCCCTCGCTCGATGCAACTGTTTTGCCGTTATAAATGAGGTTCGTGTAATCAGAAACTTTCCTTGCCTGGCTCATGTCATGGGTAACCAGGATGACAGTATACTTTTCCTTGAGCCCCCTTATGAGATCCTCAACCCTGCCTTTTGACACAGGGTCCAGTGAGCTTGTGGGCTCGTCCATCATGAGTATTTTTGGCCTGAGGATTAGTGCCCTGGCTATGCAAAGCCTCTGCTGCTGTCCTCCTGAGAGGGTGCTTGCCTGTCGCTTGAGGTTGTCCTTCACTTCATCGTAGAGGCCAACTTCCTCAAGCGCATCCCTGACCATAGCATCAATGACGCTCTTGCTGACCTTGGCCTGAAGCCTAAGCCCGAAGGCAACGTTGTCGTATATGGACATTGGGAACGGATTTGGCCTCTGGAAGACCATCCCTATTTCCCTTCTGAGTTCAACGTCATCATAATCCTTAAGGTCCTTTCCCTGGAAAGTAACTTTTCCGTTGACCTTTAAGCCAGGTTCCAGATCGGTTAATCGATTGAGGCACCTGAGGAGTGTGCTTTTGCCTCCCCCTGAGGGGCCCACAATTGTGTTTACCCTGTTTGCGTATATGTCCATGTCCAGGCCTTTGATGATTTCCTTTTTGCCTGCGTCCACTTTGAGGTCCCTGATTTCAACTATTTTTTCCATTTCTTTTCACCCTTTGATGTTCCTTTATCTTCTTTTTCCGATGGTGCTTCAACAAATACCCTGTTGAGGATGACTCCCAGCGGTCCAAGTATCCTGCGGAGCAGTCTTCCCACAACATCCTCGTACTTTGAGATTAATATGAGCACAGTCACGCTAATGATGAGGATCATAGCAGATATGAATGCAAGATTGTGTGCATACGCGGAAGGCTGGTTGATGCCGTTCCACACAAAGTACGTCAGGTAACCAACCGGTGAGTGTGTCAGTCCAGATGGCAGGCCTGCGCTGTTGAAACTTGCTGTGTAAAGTAGCTGTGCAGTTTCTCCCGCTGCAATGCTGATTGCCAGCAGTATCCCTGAGAGGATTCCTGCACTTGCCTGTGGCAACAGAATCCTTGTGGTAACATTCACGTTGTCGGCGCCAAGTGCATAGGCATTCATTACCTGTTCCCTCTGTATGTTCCTGAATGACATCTCCGTGATTCTCATTATGTAGGGGAGCATCATGATACCCAGGGCCAGTCCACCGGCAACCAGGGAATACCCAAGGTTGAACTTTATCACCAGCACTAAGTAGCCGAAAAGCCCTATTACAATGGATGGCACACTGGTTAGGACATCCGTGAACAGCCTCATGGCATCTGCTACATGCTTTCTGGAGACTGACTGGGTGAGGTATATTGCCCCAAATACCCCGGGAATAAGGGAGAAGAGCAACCCCATCCCCACAAGTTCCCATGTACCGATGATTCCGTTTAGTACTCCTCCGTCAGAGGTGTTTCCGTAAGTTGTAAGGATGTTCCAGCTGACTGCGGCTGCACCACCTTTGATTATGTAGGCGAAAATGGAAACCAGAATGGCAAGCATGAATCCAAGCGCTAGGTAACCAAGTATCCTAGCTGCAATATCCCTTGCTTTCCTGGAACTGCGCCTCTTCCACTTTATCTCGTTGCCATGCATATCAGAATTTATCATTTTCCACCCCTCTCAGTGCGCCCCTGCCCGCGATTCTCCTGCCCAGCAGGTTAACCGCAAGTGATATTGCCAGAAGGAAAAGCGAGAGTTCCGCTAGAGCGGAAAGGTTGATTCCCGTACCCTGGCCAATTGCACTGTCAAGATAAGCAACTATTGCTGCTGCCATTGTGTTGATGCCGGAATAGATGCTTGTGGGTAGCACGTTTACTATCCCGCCACTCACCATAAGGACAGCCATGGTTTCACCCAGCGCTCGTCCCAATCCTAGCAGGGCTCCACCATACGTGGATGACCTCGAATATCCCGTTGCAAGGTACTTTCCCAGTTCCCATTTTGTTGCACCCAGGGATACCAGTCCCTGCTTAATTTCGCTGGGAGCAGAGTCAAAGCTGTTTACCATTACTGATGTGATTATGGGTGCTATCATGAGGCTCAAGATCAACCCTGATGCTATAATTCCGCTTCCTGTGAGGACCTCACCTGAAAACCCGGGGATGAAGTAGAGGTTTGCACTCATCCATGGTTCTATATTGTGGAGAAGGAGAGGCTCAAGTACAACTATTCCCCAAAGCCCATAGACAACGCTCGGAATGCCTGCGAACAGCTCTATGAGGGAAACCAGAGGCCTCTTTGCCCTGCCGGGTAGATAGAGTTCAACACTAAGAGACACCAAGAAACTGACAGGGAAGGCAATGAGAATAGCAAGGCCTGAAGAGAGAAGAGTGCTCTCAATGAACAGCAATGCCCCGAATGAAGCATTTGGCGGAACGAGGAATCCTCTGACCATTACAGGAGGGCGTGATGATATTCCCACGTTCCAGATGTAGGAGGTGAAGAATGTTGTTCCGTTGAACACTATTGAAGGCCAGGCGTAAACGAGGATGAATGCAAGGATCGTGATCAATACAAAAGCCGGTACAAGCGACATGAGAAAAGTGAAAAAATTAAAAAATTTATTTTTGGTATCCATAATTAACAGTTCACCCGGTTATCTGATTTATCAGTGGTTTAGTTACATTATCCACAACATTCGAGGGCAATGCAACCAGATTCAGTGGTGACAGGTAGCTTGAAGCGCTTCCGTCATTGGGGTTAACTACCCAGTTGAGGAATGCCTGCAGTGCACTGGCTTCCGCGGCGCTGCTCTGTGTCTTCTGGACAATTACATATTCCATGTCCGCAATAGGATATGAGCTGCTGCCGGGTGCATACTGCACTGCTATGGTGCCGTTGGCTGGAATCTGGCTCAGGTAATTGGAAACCGCTGTGGTCAAGTTTGCCACTGTTGCATTGACGAAATTGCCATCCCTGTTCTGAAGAGTTGCAACACCGAAGTGGTCTGCCTTGACCTGTGTCTGGTACGTGGCTGCAATGTACCCTATTGTGTACTGGGTGCTCGCCATTGCGGATATTATTCCGGGATTCCCCACACCAGTGGTAGCTGCTGCAACAGAAGGCCATGTCACACTGACGCCAGAACCAACTGTGTTGTTCCAAGTTTCATTCCCCTTGCTCAGGAAGGATGTAAACATGAATGTGTCACCGCTTCCGTCAGACCTGTGCACCGGTATTATGGTATGGTCAGGAAATGCGCTTGCAGGAACACCAGGGTTCATTGCCTCTATGACAGGATCGTTCCATTTTGTGATGGTTCCGTCAAATATCCCCGCGATCACGCTCGCATTGAGCCTGAGAGTGTAGCTGTTCAGCGTAGGCACATTGTATGCAATGTACTGGTATGATATCAGAATGGGAATGTTCATGACCGTTGAAGGTGCGCTGGAAGTAAGTGCGGAGATCATTGCATCAGAGGCGCCAATCTGGACTGTGCCTGCTATGGCGCTTGAAATCCCAGTGCCACTGCCTGTTGATGCTGTTATCACTGTTGCACCGGTGTAGTTGGCTGCCCAGGTGTTGAACACAGGGTAAAGAAGGCTTGAACCTGTTTCACTGAGGGTCATGAGGTTAGAGGAAGATCCCCCTGGCCCATGTATCTGGTTGATCAGTGGCTGTACAATCTTGCTCACCACGTTTGAAGGCAGTGGTGCAAGGTTCAACTGGTCAAGGTACTTGCTCTGGCTTCCTCCGCTCGGAGAAACAACCCAGGAAAGGAAATCCTTGAGTGCAGTTGCCTTTGCGGTTGTGGACTGGCTTTCATTTACAATAACATATTCCATGTCTGCAATTGGATAGGATGTATTTCCTGGGGCGTACTGTACCGCGATGGTCCCATTGGCTGGAATCTGGCTGAGATACTGTGACACAGCTGTTGTGACATTGGACACCGTTGCGTTGACATAGTTGCCTGCCTTGTTAAGGAGCTGGGCTACTCCAAAGTGGTCAGCATGCACCTGCTGGTTGAATGTCGCCGCAATATAGCCTATAGTGTAAGGTGTATTGTTCATTGCCTGGACTATTCCAGGATTTCCGACACCTGTGGTAGCTGCCGCAACTGATGGCCAGGTTACGCTCACCCCGGAACCGACAGTCTTGTCCCATGATGCATTCCCCTTGCTCAGGAAGGATGTAAACATGAATGTGTCACCGCTTCCGTCAGACCTGTGCACCGGTATTATGGTGTGGTCAGGGAAATCCGCAGCTGGAACTGTTGGGTTTAAAGCCAGAATTGCCGGATCGTTCCACTTTGTGATGGTTCCATCGTATATGCCAGCTATGACGTTGGCATTGAACTTCAGCGTATAATTGTTCAATGTGGGCACATTGTATGCAATGTACTGGTAAGAGATCAGGATAGGTATATTCAGAACTGTAGAAGGAGCGCTAGAAGTAAGGGCTGCTATCATGGCGTCTGATGCCCCTATGTCCACAGTGCCGGCTATTGCGCTGGAAATTCCTGTTCCGCTTCCTGTCGAGGCTGTCGATATAGTTGCATTAGTGTAGTTCTTCGCCCAAAGGTTGAACACAGGATAAAGCAAACTTGACCCTGTTTCGGTCAAAGTGACCTTTGAGGACCCGCCGTTGTTGTGCAGCTCAAAGGCTGTCACCCCTGATGCTACAATAATGATTGCAACTGCTACTGCAATTATTACATTTCGTGTATTCATATGGTTCTCAGTTATACGATGGGAATGGGTTATTTGGAAAAAATCCAATAAAAATATGTGCCACTAATGTGGCATATGTTCCCATATATGCGGATATATATTCTATGATTCATTTCCCTGGGATGGCTATTGGCTGGGTCTCAGGTTTAGAATGTTTCATTTCTTACACTGGTGATCTGAAGATCATACTGCATGTAACTAAAAATGCGGAATAAAAATTCAGGGAAAGACAGGAAATCCTGAGACCTGCAACCCAGCTTCCCCTATGTTGTTGTCATTGGCCCCTTAAGTTTTCCTGATGTTTCAGTTATGGAGAAGAATGCGATTGCAAGCATTATTTCTGCCACAAGAATGAGCAGAAACCCGATGGCTATGATGGTGGTTACCGCACCTATGAGGAACATGAGGCCAGTTGTTCCGAACAATCTCATGGAAAGCCCGCTATCGATTTTTGACAGGCTTATCCTGATGAAGACAGCGGATATGATCAAGAGCACCCAGATTGCCAGCAGGAACGGAATCCATCCCAGGGCGAATGCAATCCAGTCGCCTGCGGTAACATTGGGGCCGGGAATATATCCTGAACCGGTGAAAGTTCCAAGCCCCAGAAGCCTGTATATTGCAAATATCACACTCACGCCCAGAACCACAATTGCCACTATTTCACATATCACCGAATAGAGCATATTATTGAATATGGACTTGTCTTGCAGCAAATCTGAAATGCCCTTGATCGCAATGAGAACCATTATAAGCCCTGCAATTCCAAGGATCCATCCAATTGTCGGGACAGGAACAAGCAGGACCATTATTGCTCCTATGCCTCCAATTGCCTTTGTGGTCGAAAGAGTCGTCATACGGTTTTCAACTCAAATATTCTAACTGATCTGTGCCATTTATCCCTGACTGCTCATTAGTGAGGTAATAAATTTGGCGGAAGTGCTTCCGTTAATTTTCCAGGAATATGCAATTCACTTAACCAGCTGCCCAGTATGATAGAAAAACACAATTATTAGTGGCATGTACCAAACAATTCCTTTTGATTGGATGCAAATGCTGCCATTTTTAAGTCAATATAAATGCCGCTTTGCATTGGTAGGGACAAATCATGCCTATTGCCTGTGCCGGATTCACTTCAGTGGTATGAGAGAGGATTCCTGTTATCCTTCAGGAATTTCTCACGCTCTTCCGGAAAAATGCATCTTTTGCATTTTGACCTGAAGCATTTCCTTCCAATGTTCACGAGGAAAGATTCCATCATGCCGTAAGATACGCCTATTTCTTTTGCAAGGGGAAAAGGAACGATTCCAGGCATCAGGGCTGCTGCCTATACAAGCGGAGAAGGTGGTGGGTTCGCGTTTTTCCAGATGCCTAACATCTCCCTGAGAAATATTCCAACAGTCACCTCCCCTATGCCTCTTGGAAGCGACTTCAGGTTGCTGACCAGATTTTCAGGACTGGATTTTTCATGGATTCTGTTTAACAAACCTTTGCCTTATGCTTTCAGATAGTTCAAGCAGTTTTGTAGCAGCCTTGAAATCGTATCTTGTATAGCCTCCAGAATCCAGTACACTCACCAACCCTTCCCAGCCTCGCCCTATTATGGACTCCAGGGGAGAGCAAATTTCCCATCTGAGCATGTAAAACGTCCTGACTACAATTGTTTCCGGGATCCTGTCGCCGAATATAACGGAGAGAAGGAACCATGGAAAATGGTCCTGAATCAGGTCTTCCCTGAACCGGGCATGATATGTTATGCCAATGGCTTCCACCATCTCCCTGGTAATCATCCTTTTATGGTCGGACAATGGAATTAGCATGTTCCCCCTAACTGGGCAGCTATTGATTCTTGCAATCGTCATTTCCCTTGGTTAATGTGCTCTTGGTTTACCTTGTGAAAATATCCCTGTATTTTCCATAAAGCATTGCCATTGCCGCGGTTGATATGAGCGCTATTCCCCCAAGAAGGGCAAAACTGTCGGAGAAACCAAAATGAAGGCTCATGAACCCGAACATCACCGGTACTATCATGGAAAGCACGTTGTTGTACGCCATGAAATATGAGTTGGCAACGCTTCTCTCCTCAGGCTTAGTGCCCCTTGCCACTAACATGGATGATATGGGGAATATTGATCCATGCGGAATTCCGAGGACAGCCATGAGGATCACGAAGACAGAGAATGATGGAATGAATGGCAGGATGAAAAGGGAAGCTATTGTAATGGCGGCGGAGAAAATTAAAGGGCCGAAAAGTGCCCTGAACGGCCTGATGGCCATTGCAAGCCTTGTCACCATTGATGTGGCAAAGAAAAATATGAACACTGAGTAAGCGGTGCTGCTTGACACATGGTAACTTTCAACTGCAAAAATTACCAGGAAAGATATGACTGCAGCAAAAGGAACATTGTAGATTGATATTGAAATAAGCGATGTAATAAGACCCCTATTTCCCAGGGCTGCTTTTCCACCTGTTATCTCCCTCTGCACCTTTGGGAATTTCACGAACGGGGATACCCCCAGTCCAATTATGGACAGCCCCAGGAATGGCAGGAAAATCTGCTTGTATGTCAGGAATGTCAGGAGCCAGGTTTCCAATGATGGCCCGATGACAAGGCTGGCACTGAGGCTTACGGAATATATTGCAAGCAGCCTCATCTGCACCATGTGGTCCCTGTGGAGCGAGGCGGAAGTGATTATATTTGGAAACAGGAAACCGGTTGCAACGCCTGATACCACAGCAATGGGCCAGAGCGACACTGGGTTGGAGAAGTAGAAAAGGAGCATTGTCAAGGGTATTGCGGCGTTGGAAGCCATGAAAACCTTCCTTCTTACTGGTGCCCTCAGCATGGGGTTGACGAACGTGGTTACAAGGAACGTTGACCCATAGATGACCGAGGAGATGAACCCGACTTCAACATTTCCATAGCTGAAGTTGTATTTAGCAAGGAATGGCAGGGTGGTGACAACCATGTTATTGACAGAGCGTGCGGAAATTGCAGCAATAACCAGAATAATGGCTGAATAGACCAGAGTAAGCCTCTGGTTCCGCTGCTCTTCCTTTACTTGTTCCTCCGCTTCCGATTCCTTCACCTCCCTGTGCAAATTTTACTGATTCTTAAACATTTGAAATTCCTGATGGCAACTTAGTTCAAAAACGTTCTTTGGCCAGTGAACTCATGGAACAGGAGTCATGAGTCGCGGTATGCTGGGCGTGCGAAATCTGGCTGGAATGAACTCCTCATAAATGGAAATAAGCTGCCTGCAGTGCTCTTCCTTGCTGAATTTGCCTGTGGCAAAACTTCTTGCTGCCTCGTTGAGATCTGACATCTTCCTGTGGTTTTCCCTAAGTTCAATCAATGCATCCCTGACGCTTTCCGGATTCCTGAAATCCACAGGTATAAGGCCTGATTTGCCGCCGTTCACGTAATGCACCAGGGGAAAACTGGTGGGGACCATTGATGGGAGCCCTGAGGAAAGCGCTTCAAGCACAGATATTCCGAATGTATCTGTTTCTGAAGGGTACATGAAAAGATTTGCATCTGAGAGAAGCCGGAGCTTCTTTGGCTCATCCACATATCCAGTGAATTCGAGATTTTCCAGGAGATTACGATTTTTTGCCTCTTTCTGGAGGGTCTCTGTGTCAGGGCCGGTACCGGCTATGACAAACCTGAACCTCCTGTCGCCGTGGAGCTGCTCTGCAACATCCAGGATCCTGAAAACTCCCTTATCCCTTGTTATCCTGCCCAGGTACTGTACAATGAAGGGGTCCATGGTTCTCTTGCAGGTATTGAACTTCCAGGTATCAACGAAGAGAGGCAGT
>JAJZKX010000042.1 GCA_021850745.1 Thermoplasmata archaeon | reverse complement strand
CCGTAATATGCATCATAGACTGTAACAGATGAACCGTCCTGCCACTTCAGGTTGCTCCTTACGTGGAAGGTGTAATTTGTGAAATTAGCATTTATTCCGCCGTTTGCCTGTGAAGGTACGACTGAAGCAACTGCTGGCACGAATGAGCTAGCTGATGAACCATTGTAGTTGACCAGAGGCATCATTGTGTTAATGAGAATCTCACTGTCTACTGTAAAGAATGCTATCTGCGGGTCAAGCGTTGTGTATCCGCCAGCCACCACTTCTGCACTCGTGAATGATGCACCGCTTGTTGGAGCAATGTACTGCTTGGCATTTGCCTGTGCAACTACATCATAGTAGTATGTGGTTGTGTAAACGCCCTGGCTGGGGTCGATCTCGCCGACATTAAGTGGTGCGCTGACTCCAGGTATTTCCAGTGTAATTGTTGTGTTTGTCAATGTCTGGTAAACCACGCTCGTTGCAGGGTTTGTGTATGACAGTGTGCTATTGGCGTTATATGTCTGGTTGTTTGTATTCCACATTGTAACCTTTGCTTTTGCACCATAGACGAAGTTTGAGTCCTTGTTGGCCATAAAGGTCACGCCAGGGTCAGTTGTTATAACCTGGAACGTTGTCTGCTGGTTGAAATTGTACGAGTTGCCTTTGTAGAGTATGTACGATGCGGTTGTGTTATTGAACTTCAGTGTGTTTGCACCGCTTGCTGATGTATAGTTAACAGCGGATCCATTGTTTATGAAGGCAACAGTTGCATTTCCAGCCTCAACTGTGAAGTTGGTTCCAGCGCCAACGGTTATTGAATTGCTGAATGGTAGCGTCAGGTTCGTCTGGTTGTCGTATGTGATGTTAGCTGATGTGTATGTGACATTTGTTGTGTCGTTTGTCTGAACGGTTGAACCCATCTCATATGTCAGAGTGGGCGGTACATTGGTGTAGTTAACCGATGTGCCATAGTTCAGTGTGGTTGCGTTTCCATAGGTTACATATGAACCAGCGGTGTAGTTGAGCATCGTGGTGTTAGTGACCGTTGTTGAAACATCTGTTGTTGTCATTGGCACTGCTGTCGTGGTCTGGAGGCCAAGAGTGTAGTAGCCAGTTCCGAGTGAGATGTTCTGTATTGCGTCAGAAGGTGCAAGTTCGTACTGGCCATCTGCCTGGTTGTAGTAGTAGGCAAGCGGGATCTCGTTCTGAAGTGTTCCATTCAGGTAAACAAGAAGTGTTTGGCCTATAACCATGTGTGCGCCGTCACCGGGCTGTGAGAAGTAACCTGCAATGAAGCTGAGGTTTGTTCCCGGGTTGAAGATCAATGTGTTGTTCACAATTGGTGCACTTGTCTCGTTCTGAAGCTGGAGAAGTCCATACGATTCATATGGAGAAACTGCACTGAGTGAGGCAGTTATGTGCACCGGTATGAGGCTCTGATAGTTTGTAAAAGTGGAGCCACCATAGTTGAAAGCGTAGGATATGAAGTAATCCCCTGGAGAGGTGAATGTGTGCCTCATGGTCACAGTATTGCTTCCCTGGTAGTCAAAAGTCTGACTGTGGGAGTCTCCCCAGTTCACTGTCAACGTCTTGAACACGCCGTTCGACTGCAGCGTCAAATTATATGGCTGATTAAGTGTAGCCACATCTGCAGCCGTTACTACTTTTGCGGAAGAACCGCCAGGATGATATTGGGTCAGAACAACAAGTGCTGCGATCACTACTAGTAAGACCACAATCACTGCTATCCATTTTCCACTGCCAGAGGGTCTCCTTGGTGGGACGACCCCAGGCGTTACCTGTGGTTCTGCCGGAGTTTTCTCGTTATTTCCTTGATTTTCCATTTAATTCCTCCGATAGAATTCGATGCCAATCAGTAATTATGTATATAAATGTTCCTGTAGCTGTGTAATTGCATGTGCATGCTAAAATTAGCTGTTTCCTAAGAAAAATTAAAGTTGGTAAAAGATAAAAATTAGTAATCAGAGAAATTCTGCAAGTGCTTCAGAAGTAAGTTTTACAGGAGGTTTCTCGATCAGCGGCATTGATGAGATGACTGGATCATAATCTTCATATCTCTTCGCTTCGACTTCATAGAAAACTCCGATAGGTATCTTGTCGCCCCATTCCTGTGCGAGTTTGTATGCCTTGTCGAAGTCCTTCACATCGGTCTCTGGCTTATAGACACGCTGCCTGAAGAAGTCGTATGTGTTTATCTTGTTGTATGTAACACACGGGCTAAAAACATCAATGAATGAGAACCCTTTGTGCTTTATGCCTCTCTTGATGACTTCCCTGAGATGCAGGGCGTCACCGGAAAAAGCCCTTGCCACAAATGTTGCCCCTGCTGTAAGTGCAATTGTCAATGGATTGAGGGGCTTCTCGATGTTTCCCTCGGGTGTAGACTTCGTCTTCATTCCAAGCTGCGATGTTGGAGATGCCTGTCCTGTGGTGAGGCCGAATATCTGGTTGTCAGATACGATGTATGTTATGTCGACGTTCCTCTTAGCGGTGTGGTAAAAGTGCTGAGTTCCCTCGAAGAATCCGTCGCCGTCTCCCCCATATGCAAGGACCGTGAGTTTCTCGTTTGCCCACTTGATTGCAGAGGCAACGGGCAGGGATCTTCCATGGATTCCATGGAACCCATAGAGATTAATGAATTCCGGTAGGTTGCTTGAGCAGCCTATTCCTGATGAAACTACAGCGTCTTTTGGCTCTATTCCCAGATCCGCCAGTGCAGCGCTTATTGCCGAAAGCTGTGCAAAATTGCCGCATCCTGGGCACCAGTCCGGCTTTACCTTTCCTTTATAGTCAGCTATTGTAACCATCTTTTTCACCTCTTCAAAATTGCCTCTACTTCCTCTGCAAGTGCTCCAGGGTAGAAGCTCTCACCATCAAATTTCGTAATGAGATCAGTTTTCACAAGGAATTCTGACCTCAGGAGCTTGTTCATCTGTCCTGAGTAATTGTTCTCTATGACTACGATCTTCTTCTTTCCTGAAAGAAGCTTTCCAATATCTGGGTTGAGCGGGTATGGCCTGTTGATTTCCACGAGCCCTACTTTGTGGCCCTTTTCCCTCAGGATATCAACCACTTCTTCGACAACGCCCTGTGTCCCTCCCCACTGCACCAGCGCTATCTCAGCTCCGTCGAACCTGTATGTGGGTGTGGGAGGCATTTCCTTGATGTAGTTGTTGAGTTTCTTCATCCTCTTCTTCATGGATTCCACTCTCAGGCCTGGATCTGTGATTGCGTCGCTCACCACATCGCCGAATTCATTGTGCTCATCGGAGTCTTCATTGTGCATATTTCCTGGAGTGCCCGGGAATGATCTTTCTGAAACGCCATCGTCAGTGTACTGGTACCTCTTGTACCCCTGGACAGCTTTGTCAGTGATCTTGCCCCGCTCTATCTTGAAATTTAGGTCAAACTGCTCAACTGTTTCATAATGTTCTGCAACGAACAGGTCAGACATGACAATAACTGGAGTCTGGTACTTCTCCGCAAGGTTGAACGCTTCCCTTGTGAGGTAGAATGCATCCTCAACGTTCCTTGGTGCAAGTATGATCCTGCCGAAGTCTCCCTGCGATGCCCCAAGCACAAGGTTAAGGTCTCCCTGTTCCGTCTTTGTTGGAAGGCCAGTTGAAGGGCCAGCCCTCTGTGATTCATAAACCACAAGCGGAACTTCCATCATGCCTGCCATGCCTAGGGCTTCAACCATAAGGGAGAAACCTCCTCCTGATGATCCTGTCATGGCCCTTACGCCGGCATAATTGGCCCCAATGGCCATGTTTATGGCTGAAATCTCATCTTCAGGTATCTTGACAAAGATGTCAAAATCCTTCTGGTGGTTCGCCAGGTAATGGAGTGCAGAGGATGCCGGTGTCATGGGGTAACCAACATACATCTTCAGGCCCGCGTTTACGGCTCCAAGTGCGAGGCTTTCCCCGCCGCTGATGAGATAATATTTCTTGTCCTTTGTCTTGAGCGAAATGGGGAGTTTCTTGAAGTTTGCCAGATAGTTGTCATATCCTTCCTTTGCTGCCTTGACGTTCTCTTCTGCCACAGACCCTTTGCTGCCGAACTGGTCCCTTATGACCCCTGCAAGAATTTCAAAGTTGACGCCTATGGAAGCCATGGCTGCACCGATGGCGACTGTATTCTTCATCAGTGCATTCTTGCTGTATTTCGATGCTAAATCGCCAAGCGGCATCTGTACATACTGGCAGTCTTCCTTCTTGAAATCCTTGATTGACTGGTCAAAAATCGCTACTCCGTCCTTTCCCAGTGGAGACGCGCCACCCTCATTTATCATGGGGTTTGTGTGCCTTTCAAGTGAGTCCTTGTTAAGGGCAATGAGAATATCAAGCCCGTCGCCCTGAGATCTTACCTTTGAGTCGCTGGCCCTGACCTGGTACCAGCTCTGACCGCCTCTAATAATGCTCTGGTAATAATTGTATGTATTAACGTGCAGTCCGCTCCTTGAAAATGTTTTAGCGATGATAAGGCCCGCAGACTGAACTCCGTCTCCGGCTGCCCCGCCGACCCTTATGACTACCTCTTCGGTCTTCATTGCAAATCTTTGGTATATTTATGATACTTATTAATGCTTATGGGCTTTCTCCAAGCTACTTAACCTTGAATTTTTGCCTTTGACGAAACAATAAATATTTTTCAGGGATTTACTGAGTATGTCAAGAACGGAGAGCGACGTCATAGGTGACGTCAAGATAGAGGACTCCAGTTATTACGGCATAAACACGCACAGGGCCAGGGAAAATTTCCAGATAACCGGCCAGACGGCAGATTCTGACCATATAGACTCCATTGTCATCATAAAGAGATCTGCTGCCATTGCAAACAACATGGGCGGGAAGCTGCCAAAAGACAAGGCTGATGCCATAGTAAAGGCATGCGACAGGCTCCTCAAGGGGGAGTTGCATAACCAGTTCGTTGTGGATGTTTTCCAGGCCGGAGCCGGCACTTCATACAACATGAATGCGAATGAAGTGATCGCCAATGTTGCACTGGAATCAGAAGGCAGGAAGAAAGGCGACTATTCTTACATTCACCCCAACGACCATGTGAATATGAGCCAGTCCACTAATGATGTCTATCCTACTCTAATAAGGCTTGCAGCTTACAGGAAGGCAAGAAAGCTGCAGGAAAAGGTAACCCTTCTGATCAAGTCCCTGAAATCAAAGGCAAAGGAGCTAAATGACGTTGTCAAGCCCGGAAGGACCCACCTGCAGGATGCTGCACCGGTTACTCTTGGCATTGAACTTTCCGCTTGGGCATATACTCTTGAAAAGAACCTCAAGGAAGTTGAAATGGCAGCTGAAGGCCTCCTTGAGCTTAACATCGGAGGAACTGCAGTGGGAACAGGGATCAATACTGCACCAAATTACCAGGAGAATGTCGTGAATGAGATTAAGAAGTACACCGGCTTCAATTACAGGAAGAGCCTGAACCTACCGGGAATCATGGAATTCATGACAGACTTCACAAGGATGATGAACGCTGTTGCAAATGTTGCCATTGACGTTACAAAGATATCCAACGATATCAGGCTACTTTATTCTGGTCCTGGCGCCGGAATCCATGAAGTAAAGATCCCTGCAGTCCAGCAGGGTTCATCCATCATGCCGGGAAAGATCAATCCGTCCATAGCTGAGGCCATGAACATGATTTGCCATTCTGTCCTCGGTGCACAACAGGCCCTTAACATCTCTGCACAGGCAGGGCAGCTTGAACTCAATGTCATGATGCCCCACATTGACTATGAGCTTACGAGGTCAGAAGATATCCTTGCAAATGGGTTGGAAATGTTCAGGACTAAGCTCATTGACGGCCTTGATGCAGACAGGGAGAACTGTAAGGAGCACAGGAGCAAGAGCTTCGGTTCCGCTGCACTCCTGAACCCGATCCTTGGATATGACAATGTTGCAAAGATTGTCCAGGAAGCCCTGAAGACTGGCAAGTCCATCAAATCCCTTGCACTGGCAACGGGAAAGATATCCGAACAAGAGTTTGACAAAGTCATGGCCAGCGGAGTGCCCGGGCTCTGACCCCATAGCTACGCCATAATTTTTTTCATTATAGATGAAAAGCCCTTCAACGGGCAAATTTTTCTTTTTTTAGAAAGGAACTCCGCAAATCTCCTGAAATTGGAAAACCACAAATAGTGATTATCAATTTTCCTGGGAAACCGGGTCCCACTTTGAAAATATATTTCGAGTCATACGGATGCACGCTTTCCAAGTCGGAGGCGGGTCTTTACGTCAACAGGATGCTGAGCGAAGGCGGCGAGCTTGTGAAAAGTCCTGAGGATGCAGACCTCAGTGTGATTGGCACATGCGTGGTGATAAAGCACACCCAGGATAAAATGATGTCAAGGATAGAAGATCTCTCAAGGAACTCAAGGGTGAAGGTGCTTGGCTGCCTTCCATCGGTGAGCGGCGGGGCACTCGAGAGTGAGAGAATAGAGGTGCTCCAGCCAAAGGACTTCAGGTCTTTCTACAGTGGTGCACTGGATGATGTTGAGATTAGGGAACCTTCAATTTTCGATGGAATCCCCATAAACCAGGGATGCACTGGCAGCTGCAATTACTGCATTTCTAGGGTCGCAAGGGGAAAGCTTGTTTCAAGGCACCCTGAAAAGATAGTGAGCCAGATAAGGATGCAGCTTGGCCGCGGAATCAGGGAGGTAAGGATTTCCTCACTGGACACCGCTGCTTACGGAAGGGACCTTAACCATCTGCTTCCGGACCTTGTGCGTGACATCCTGGCAATTGACGGCGATTTCATGCTCAGGATAGGCATGATGGAGCCAAAGAACACGAGTGGAATAATCGATTCACTCCTGGACCGCATGGAAAGCAGCCGCGTTTACAAGTTTCTACATATCCCGGTGCAGAGCGGCGATGACAGGATACTTGACCTTATGAACAGGGAATACCATGCTAAAGCCTTCAGGGAAATTGTGGAAAAATTCCGGGCGAGATTCCCCGACGGAACTGTTTCAACGGACATAATCTCGGGCTACCACGGGGAGGATGGCGAGAGTTTCAGGCTGACGAAGGAGCTGCTTCTGGAAACTCGGCCGGAAATTGTGAACATTACAAGATTTTCCCCCAGGCCATATACCCCAGATTTTGAGAGCAAAGTGCCTCCTTCAAACCTCGTAAAGAAATGGACCAGGGAATACACTGAGGTCCACAAGGCAATACTCAATGAGCGCCTCGATTCACTCATTGGCAGGAAAGAAGAAATAATGGTAACTGAAAAAGGGAAGCCGGGAACCTCTGTTGGCCGCGATATATCATACCGGCCTGTTGTTATGGAGGGAGAATATGAACTTTACCAGAAATTGCATGTGGAGATAGTTGAGCATGCAGGCACATACCTCATCGGAAAAGCCCTATGAGGTAATTTCATCCACGGCCACAATCTCGTCCATGATGTAGCGGCTATTTTCCTTAATCCCGAAAATCTGCTGAAATTCCGGCGGGGTCAGTATGGGCATGGGGAATTTGTCTCCTTCATCGAGTGATACCCTGGGGCACCCTGTGAAGACCACTGCGTCACACCTCATGTTCTCGTAATCGCTTGGCCTTACATCATTGGCTGTCAGCAGGACAGGTTCCAGGCCCTGTGCCTTTGCCTGTTCAACGATCTTGTTTGCAAGCCTGATCCTGTATTGCCCAATCTTTGTGTCGGCAACCACACAAATCTTCCTTGCATCCCTTGCCTTGAAGAGCTTCGCATATCTCCTTCTCAGGAACCTGTCCGTTTCTGGGCGGATTTCGTTGAGCCTTCTCTCATGCATGTCAAGGACAAATACATCCTTGTCTGAGGCGAGCTGTGCACCGATGGCGTGGAACATCCCGGTGCTCACCACAACATAGCAGTCCACTTCTTCAGATATGGAATGGGCAGCGGAGAAGTTGCACCCCAAAACCTGGCCGGGGTATTTCATCCTTGAGTCCTGCCTTCCTACCGTTACGTCAAAGCCAATGGATTTCAAGAATGCCCCGACTTTCTGCATCTGGTCAATATACTGTATTGAGCAAAGCAGCCCTATCTTTCTGTAGCCAAGGTCTCTCAGGGGCTGGAACACTGATTCATTGATGTCGATCTCCTTTTCGACCCTGTATTCCATGAAAATTATGGGCTTGGGATAATTGATATTTGGTATCTCTGAGTGCCCCAGCTGCACAATGCAATCCACATCGCCATAAACATCCGGGGTGCTGATGTCACATGCACCATAGAAAGGCTCTGAGCTCACCACTACCGAATATTTCTCGGACAGCCTGTTGAAATACTGGAACACGTTTGGCTTCAATCCGTCCGGAAGCTGCAGAAGTATTTTTTTTGCATTGAGTTCCTGCAGCCTGTCCATGACGTCATCGAAAGTTTTGATCAATGGTTCCCCATATTAAACAGATATTAAGAGATATTTAATGGGAGTGAATGACGGCGGCCACATTACTAAAGTGCCATCGCCCCGTTTCTCATCACTATCTCTCCATTGTTGATCACAGTGTCAACAAGGCGGGAGCCGTACTGGTATGGTATCTTCCTGTAATCATCCACGGTGAGGATAATGATATCTCCCCTCTTCCCTGGTTCTATTGAGCCTGCTGAGTCAAGGATCCCAAGAGAGTAGGCCCCGTTCACAGTTGCAGCGTTGAGCGCCTCTTCAATTGAAATGTGGCAGTACCTAACCGCGAGGTATATGGCGAAGAGCATGTTAGAATTGTATGAAACGGGGGAACAGTCTGATGCAATTGCAACGGGCACTCCAGCCTTAATGAATTTCTGTATGTTTGGGTACATCCCGTCTGTGATGTTGAAGGCAGTGATTGGAAGGAAAGTTGCAACAGTCTTGCCTGCCGCCAGCTTCCTGATGCCGGAGTCGCCGGTGTAAAGGAGGTGGTCCGCACTCTTAATGTCAAATTTATCGCAAAGGTCAAGGCAACCGATATCTGCGAGCTCGTCAGCATGCATCCTCAGCTGGAATCCCATTTCTGAGGCAGACCTGAAGAATTCCTCTGTTGATTCCGGGGAGAATGCGCCTTTGTCACAGAACGAGTCAACGAACTTTGCCTTTCCCTGGAATTTTGGCAGCATCCTCTCCACCACATCATGAACATAGGATCTGTCTGTGGTTCCCTTTGGTATTGCGTGGAGCGGCAGGAAAGTCGGCACAACGTTCATGATGCCAAGGCCAGACAACCTCTCAATGACCTCAAGCATTTTCATTTCAGAATCGAGCGTCAGGCCATAACCTGTCTTGATCTCCATGGTTGTGGTTCCGGTAGATATGGAATCGTATACCCTCCTCAGGGTCTCGGAAAAAATCTCATCCTTGTCCTTATATCTTGTGTCCTCCACAGTCCTGTAGATGCCGTTGCCAGAACTGAGAATCTCAAGGTAGGTTTTCCCCTTCACCTTCATGTAGAACTCATCTTCCCTTGTGCCGCCATACACAATGTGGGTATGTGAATCGACCAGGCCCGGCATTACCACATGGCCCTTTGCATCAATCGATATGGCACCATACCTCTCCTTGAGGACTGCGGCCTTCTCCATATCAGCGACTTCGATGATCCTGCCCTCCGATATGAGGACGACAGCATTTTTCCTTATCCTCATCCTGGACATCCGGTCACCTGTGAGCGGTTCCCATCCAGCTCCAGCCATTGTCAGAATCTGTGAAGCGTTTTCTATAATCAAAGAGGGCATATGTTGAAAATGTATCGAAATACTAAAAATTTGACTCCTTACAGGAATATTGGGGAACCCATGATCATGAACATGATATATCCAAGCAAAATGGCAACCATGAATGGTATCCTGTAAGCCATATACCTGACACCATCCTTTTCCCCTATCTTGTATGCCTGTTCATTCCTGCCTGCCAGTCCAC
>JAJZKX010000041.1 GCA_021850745.1 Thermoplasmata archaeon | reverse complement strand
TTTGATGATATCTCCAAGGTACATATCATTGATCCCACCGATAACCGTCGGCACAAGAACGACTCCCATTGGGGCATTCTTATAATTCTCCAGAGCTGCTGGTATCTCCCAGAAATTCTTGGGGTTTGCCCTTGGGGTTGGCCCATCAAAACTTGTATAAACAACGTTTGAACCGGCTTCTCTTACTTTTTTGGGGAAATCTGGGTCAAATGCCGCCCTAATGCTGTTTGTGTTGAGTTGTATGTGTTCATAGCCCTCTTCTCTTGCAATTTTTACAATGTCAAGAATATCGTCCCTTATTGTTGGCTCTCCTCCGGTGATCTGTACTGCGTTTGCTCCTACCGGCTTCTCGTTCCTCATCCTTCTGAGCATCATTCTTACCTGATCCTGGGATGGCTCGTAGATTGGCTCATTTTCTTTGGCATAGAAGAAGCAGTACCAGCATGATAGATCGCACCGGTTTGTAACAACGACGTTTCCTAACCCCGTGTGGGATTTGTGCTTGACACAAAGACCGCAGTGTGTTGGGCAAACAATCTTGGATTCGAGATAAGCAACGTGTGGATTTAAGATCCTTACTCCTCCGTCGGCCCATTTCTTGGCTTCCTGGTACATTTCATAATCTTCCCAGTACTTTTCCCTTGTGATACCGTGTTCGGCACATTCCTTTATGAGTTTGACCTCCCCTCCCTGCTCAAAAACAATTGCAGGTATCCTCATTTGATCAAACTTTTCATCATCAACGCATATGGGGCAAAGACTTTCTGTTACCCTCATTATCATCATATCGCTATTGATAATGTTACCCATTGTTCCTATGAATTCCTCTACTGTTTTGAAAGGGGCGTTCTTACTGATCTCAAAATCGCTAGCGAATCTAACTTCCGGGAATTTATTCCTTTCCTCTAAAGCAATCATTGTTTGTCATCACCTATTTGCAAATGTACAAATTAAATTCAATTAAAAGTATTTTGTAGTTAAACATGCTAAGAAATCACGTTCATAAAATTCGGTCAGAAGTTGATGAATGTCCATAATGTGCAGGTTTTTCATTGTTATTCTACTCTGCCTCAATATAGAATAACAAGCTCCAATAATATTTTTGAGCATTCAACTTTATTAATAATTATAAGGACATATTATTATCTTACAATCCTGAAACGATCATAAACATAATTAATAACAAATTCATCTCTGACAACCAACAGGGATGATTAATGGCAAGAATGCATAAGAGGAAGAGGGGAAAATCCGGATCCAAGAATATATATCTGGCAAATGGCCGCACGTGGGTTGAGCAGAGCCCCACTGAGATCAGCGAGATCATATTGAATTCGCATAAGGAAAACTTAACCTTATCACAGATAGGAATCAGATTGAGAGATCAATACGGAATTCCTGGGACGAAGCACGTGATGGGGAAAAAGATAGGCAAAATACTCAGCGAAAACAATAGCAGCCCTTCGATACCTGATGATTTGAATAGTCTGATACAAAAATACAAACGTGTTACAAAACACATTAACATGAACAAAAAGGATATGAGCAACACAAGAGGCAAGAATTTAATAATGGCAAAGATGCTCCGGCTTGTGAAATATTACAAAAGAGAGGGTTATCTGGCCAAGGAATGGGAACTTAATAAAGTTCTGTAAGTTATGTTAAAAGAGATTATCCCAAAAGATTTTTTATCCTCACTCAACGGTGCCAAAGACAAAATTTTAGAATCAAATTATATAAGAATTTTAACCCATTATGATGGTGATGGAACGAGTGCAGCCATAATAATAACAAAAATGCTTGAACGCCTTAATATACCCTACCACCTGAGTTTTATTAAGGATCTAAGTGAAGATGGTTTTAAGAAAAGAATAATGGAGGAACCATATAACCTTACATTGATTGCCGATGCCGGATCAGATCAGTTGAAATTTCTTCCTGATATTGATAACATAATTGTTTTGGATCATCATTATTACGAACCCTCAGAATCAAAAGCCATAAATATAAACGTAAGGGATTTTGGCTTTGATGGAACAAGGGAAGCATGCGGAGCAACAATGGCTTTCCTGTTGGCACTGGCAGTTGATGAGTCTAATAGTGATTTGCTCAAATTTATGGTTGCAGGAGCAATTGCAGATAAGCAAGATATAGGTGGATTCAGGGGACTGAATCTAAGTATCACCACACAATATGGAAAAAGCTATAATCCTTCAAAAAAACTGAATTTAACTGGAAATACATTGCTTGATGCTTTGACATTCTCTACAGATCCTTTCTTTTATGATTTGACTGGAAAGACAGACAATATTCGAGAGTTCCTGAGAAAGCTTGAACTTGATCCTTCCAGAGAACTAGTAACACTAAATGAGGATGAATGCAGTAAGTTAGGAAAAGCCCTTTTTGCGAGGCTCATTCTGCAAGGATGTGAGGCTGAAGCTCTAAAATATTTGGAAACGGAAGATTTCCAGTTCGAGGATGGATTCACTGGAAAGGCGCTATCCAAGATAATAGACGGAAATGCAAAGATTGGTGCTAATGGGATTCCAGTACATTACTTTCTGAATGAGAACAAACTCAGGGAACAAATGATGCTTAACTGGAAAGCCTTTGAAACAAAATTAATAGATTATGCGTATAGATCATACAAGGAGATTAGCAAGGAGAACTATATTCAATATTTTTATTCCCCTGGGTCAGAAATGGCCGGGGCTATCAGTGGAATTTTAATGCTGTATATTGCAGATCAGAGCAAACCCATCATAGGATTCAATGCAGGTGACAGTAACACACTGATATCTTCCCGGGGAACCAGAAATCACGTTAACAGGGGATTGAATCTCTCCATTATTATGAAAGAAGCCTGCAAAAAGGTTGGTGGCAGTGGGGGTGGACATGACATTGCTGCCGGAGGGGTTATTCCGAGGGGAACAGAAAAACAATTTATCGAGATAGTTGATGGAATGGTAGCCCAACAAATGAATGGCAAAAAGTAACTACCGCTATTGGAATATATTGGGTTTCTAATACAAGGTTGAAGGCCCAAACGTCAAACTTATTGTTTTCCTCCAAAAGGTATTAATAGCATTTTTAGCATACAATATTGAATGGTACGGTTCGGGATATATACCGACGACTTTAGATTTTACTATAGGGCCATTAAAACATTGAAAGAGTGGAAGCTTCCTTATTGTTCAATTGATAACGCAACAGACATACCTATTGATGTTCCAATTGTTTTGAGTTCCTTGAAAGATGAACAGATTATCAAGTTTCAGATAAGGGAAAATTCACCTGAAAGGGCCATAAGAAAAGCTTTGCCAACACTTGCAGGGAAAAGGGAATTTACATCATTAATAATTGGCATTGATCCTGGCCCCAAGCCAGGTGTGGCTGTTTCAGCTGATATGATCATCGTGGAGGCTAAAGAATTGCCAAGCGTTTCAGATGCCGTTCTGTTTGTAAAAGGCGTTCTGACAGATTATAATTATAAGCAGTCAAAGATTAAGCTTGGGAATGGCGATAAGCCAAATAGAAAGAAATTGATTTTTCAGTTGGTACAGTTGGATGTTGAGGTCAATATTGTTAATGAAAAGGGTACAAGTGGCCCTCATGCGATTCATAATAATGCCCTTTCTGCTGCCAGAATAACACTTATAGACGATTCTAGGTTCAGAAATTTCAAGACCCAAAATGGAATAAAAAGAAGAGATGCAATTGACAGCGAATTCAGAACATTAAAAATTTTTGTTTGAAGATTATTTCTTCTTGGATCTCTTCCATTTAGGAACGTACCCCATTCCCTTTTTCCTTCTGGTTGCAACGAAGAATAGGAATGCCATGAATATGGCTGCCCCTATGGAAATGTAGTATATCCAATTATAATTTGGTGGCGTTCCAACATAGAATGTAGTGGTGTAAGATTGCTCGTTATTGTTGACAAAAACGGAAGTATTGCTCACAGTGATATCAAGGGTATGTTCTCCCTGAGATACGAGTGTTGATGGCAATGTAAGGTTGATAACTTCAGTATTATTTGGTGTCAACGCAGAAACAAATCTTGTTCCCACCGTTTGCCCATCAAGATTAAAGATAACAGTCACGTTATATATTGGAACAGGCAAGCTATCTCTCAACTGTGCATGGAAAACTATTGGACTCACGACATTAATTTTAATTTCCTGCTGGTGGCTAACCGCCACTCCGTTATAATCTGCCGACTCTTGAATAAATACGTACATTGATTGCGGTGCGTATGATGGTGCAATAAGCGAAAATTCAAAACTACCGTTCTTCTGGGACACCTTTTGGTCTGCGGTAACAGGTTTCATGTTTGTTACGTTTTGTGCACCTGCATATATCACTGCTGAATAGTTGGAATATCCCTGAGTTTCATTGACATATAGTTTAAAGGGCTGAAGGCTGTAAACTGTTCCAGGGTAATTTAATGATGCACCAAATGAAGGATTGGCTGCCTGTGAATTTATGGGAACAATACTTATAAAACTAACCGCCAGCAAGAAAATAGCGGCAATAGAGAATATATTCTTCATTCTCATTTCCTTTTCCTCCTTGATGCTATTGCTGTAGAAGCTACTCCAACAACAACCACTATAACCAGTATAATAGATACGGAGATTAAGGTGCTATTTGGGTTGCCTGTATAGTTTGCTATTAAATTGGTTCCCGTAGGATAGGCAAGAAGGCCCGGAACGCTTGGGAATGATGCAGTTAGGGTTGGCATAGTATACTTTGTACCGTTGACAGTTCCATTCAAACCAATCGTCAATTGGCTTGTCGTATGAACATTGGAAATCGGAACCAGTTTTATGTATACAGTTACAGATTGATTGAAACTCAGGTTTACCTGAGTTACCGTCTTTCCGTTGAACGTGATTGAAGCATTCCAATTATATAATTGGATTGATGCAACGTTTTGCAGCTGAAGTTTTACCGTCTCATTGGTGTTTCCCTTGTTTATCAGTTTAATGGGAATAGAACCGTATCCCGAATCAAAAACAATATAATTGTTGTAAACGGACGATATCTTAAGGTCGTAAAACCTTGAAATATTGACGTTGACGTAATCTGTAATTGTCCCTGTATGATAATTGAGTGTGATTGGAATTGAATTGTTTCCCATTGGTACTAGCGAAGCGTTTTGGAATGTTGCTGATACATTAACGGTCTCATTGGGATCCAGTTCTATTTTCTTTGTTTTAAATGTAATATTCCATGCGGATGAACCTGAACCAAGGGTCACGTTTACAATTGAATTGCCTCTATTCTTTATTGATAAATTGTATGTGAAATTTGAACCGGCAGTTATGTTCTTTACCTTCCCATAATTTATTGTTAGATTGTAAACGTATAACTTCTCCAGAGTCAACTGAACGATTGTGCTCGAGGTTATATCAAACACTGTTGAATTAGAATAAGAGACAGACTCTGAGTAATTTCTTGCCTTAATGCTACTGTTGGTTTGAGCTGAAAATGTGAAATTTCCCTGTGGAAGGAGAATATTGGTTCCATATGAATTCACAATAATCAGATAGTTTGATAGACTGATGTTAACGGACGTGTTTATAATCGATGTTCCCATGCTGATGGCAAATTTAACATTAAATGCCTGATTTAAGGATATATTTAAAAGTGCCCGCGTTTCAAATGGTGAAATTCCTATTGACCCAACGTATGCTGAATTTGTCTGATTATTATAAGCATAGATCGTGTAAGTACCGTTTTTGGCCTGCAATGAGTACTGTCCTTCGGTATTAGAATGTGAAATATAAGCAATTTCCCCATTCCTATATAGAGAAATTGTGCTCAATGATGAATTTACTCCAGAATAGCTTATAAATCCATGAATATCAGTAAGGAATAATTTAGATGATACCGTAATATTGATGAGCATATTACCCGAAAGAGACAATACTGTTGAGCCAGAAACCTGCCAAGAACCTGAACTATTAACCAAGTCTTTGTTAAATGAAACAGTATAAACTCCTGCATCTAACAGTATCGATGGAGATGATGTTGTAATGCGAGTGCTTCCACTTGATATTGTGTAAAATCCTGAATCACCCAAACTATTGTCAAGGCTTAGTACAAACCCTTTTTTGAAAGTGGGAGTAATAGATGTGTTTTGATATAAGCTGACGAATGTAATATTCACACCACCTTGATCAGAAATTGAATAAACAGTGTATTCCCCTGGTGATACATAATTAGTCCCTGGAAATTCTGTTCCGTTAGTATTGAAGAGTTTTGTGGATTTTGACCCTAATGCCGTAATCATTACCTTGCTTGTCCCACTTAATGTAATATTTTCATTCTGTGTTGTTATTGATATGATATTGTTGGACAAATTAACAAATTGATTGGCTCCAATGATTGAAACGCTATAAATTCCGGGGACCAATGAGAAGTTCGCGAACCCATCCTTAATTTGTAAAGTGTAATTCTGTGTACCAACAAGTTTGGCGCTTCCGTTTAATTTCGAAAACATTCCATCGTTAAGGAAAATTTGCAAGGAACCGTTATAAGCAGGTGGAGAGATTCCCACATTTATTGTTGTACCAGACAGTTGAATATTCTGAGATTGAAAACCCACGGAATAAGATCTCACTGAATATCCGGTTAAGGATGATGATTCAATGTACATGTTAGAATATCCATCACTCAATATCCTTCCGAGAGTTAGAGGCATGTTATCATAATAAAGAATGCTCACTCCTGATTTTAAAGCTGAGTTCGCTGAAAACGGTCCAATATTTTTATTATATGTCAGAGCAGTTAATTTAGTAGAATTAATCATATTAATCGATTGCGTTAAACCCTTTCCTGATATGTACTTTAAAACTGAATTAGCATAAATTTTCCCTGCATATGCAGCCTGTCCAGAGATACCATAGGTGTATCCTGAAGGCACGGTGATGCTATATGAACCGTTAGCGTTATAATTCTCGTAAAGGAATCCGGACTGGTATAATATAGATATTTCTCCGGAATACACCGTCGCATTAGAAATATTTGGAATTAAGTTCACGGTAGTAGCACTCTCTGAGAAGACGGTCATAGTTGTACTTTTATTTACATTCGTTGTGTTTAAAATTACATATCCATTCCCTTTTGCATAAATGGTATATGTGCCAATTGTAAGGTTTCCATAGAAATATCCATTGCCTAAATTGGATAAGGCATACGATTCATTTAGGTTGCCATTATTCAATGCGCTCACCTGATTGAAGTCATGGTAACCTACAACTTTGACTGTAACACCGAAACTGGCCTGAGATGATAAGTTAACAGATATATTCTGCCCTAATGCGTTGAAGGAAACGTATTGCGTGGAGCTGATAATACCGTTTTCACTGGAATATACACTATACTCCCCTGGCAAAACATAAATCGCAGCTTCCCCGGAAGAATTCGTAACCGTAGATTCTTTGAATCCACTTCCACTCACAGTTATAGTATATCCCTTATTGGCAATGCCACCTGTGTGCATGGATGCAAAAATGGTATCAAGCTTTACATTCAAGTCATAAATTACGGGAGTCGTAGATATTGTAACATTGACAGTTTGGATATCATTGTATGTCGTCCCATTCACAATAACACTTGCAGCGTAAGAGTAAGAAGGTATGTTGGAAAAAGAGTATTGTCCGTTTACTATCTTTGCAGTAAATACTACATCATATGTAGAATTATATAATTGAACTGTTCCAGACGATATCCTCTTGGATATAAAATCCGCAGACGAATTGGATGAGTAACCCTTCTGATAGTATAAATTTACGAGACCTGAAACCGGGGTAGTATTTACTTTATAATTGTTCTCAATATAATACCCTGGCAAGCCGGTTGTCATGTTATAAGATAAATCTGTTCTTTGAGCCTGTGACATTGATACGTTTACACTAAAGATCTTAATGGTGTTTGAACCAGAAAGGTACTGTGGCAGGAATGTTCCTGATGTTATAAAGACGCTATCATTACCTGGAACTGCCGATAGGTTATAGAATCCATTCGCATTTGTTCTTGTATACTCGTGTGGAATCCCGTATTGATCAAAAACAGTGACATATGCACCGCTGATAGGAATCCCAGACTGAGATGTGACTTGTCCATATAGTTTGGCCCCAGGGAAATATTCCACTATCGGATCGGCACTACTGGTTATCTGATAAGATGGAGGAAATATAATTTCAGTTCCAATCTTTTCCTTCTGGTACTCATATGCTTGCTGCAGCGAAATGAGTTTCCAGGCATTCGGATGAGCCGAATAATTCTTATAAGGATTAAACGGTATTGATTCATACATTATCTCAAAGTGACTCATATTATAGGCAGGCTGGAGGCTGTATCTTGTCTGGCCAAAAGTTATTCCAGGAATGCCATTATTCTGCCCTACAGCACTGGGTGGAAGACCTATCATAAATCTGTAAATTGATGTGTTATAAAATGTGGGAGTGTATGTAATTTGGTAACCAGTAGGCTGAACGTTTGGTGGCAACGATGTGGCATTAAAAGTTCCGTTCGCCGTCACCGCTTGAATATTATAATAATTAGTTGGGATAACTTCCCCGGTTGGCGTTGTGACCGAGGGCGTTTCAGTGAGATATGCTGGTGCGTAAAATATTCCTGGATTGTTTCCACTAAAGGGGAATAAACTGTGATCTACCTGAATGTATGCTATGTTATATCCCGTATCTTTTTTTAGAGCTTGATAAAGGTTTACTATAGTTCCAGTGGTGTATTTGGAAGATAATTGTCCTTTAATCAGGGCAAAGTACGAATTAACCGGCCCTATATTTTGGATGAACTTCCCATAAACAGACTGATTCTGCCCAATCCATGGTGAAAAGGCAGAAGGATTTTCTTCTATTGAGGTTATAAGTTTTGTTTCTGAGTTTCCAAGGTAATGAATAAGGTCACTTTTCACATTTTGTGAGAATTGCCCATTGTTTGAAATATAATTAGCCTCTAACACCCTCGCTGTAAATAAAGAAATTACCTGCGTCTGATTTGTAGCAAGTAGGATTTGACCTGCGACCTGATACGCTTGCTGGAAATCATCAGCCACCGTAGGATGCTGTCCCTGATACAATTCCTGGAAACCATAGTCCCACCACGAGACATATGCAGGTTTTTGATTTATAGGAACATTTGCGTCTTGCTGTGCGAACCATTTCATTGATGCTGAGAATGGAGAAGAGCTATTCGTTATAAGTAATCCGGTACCGCCAATGTAGTCCGTGCTGTTTGCCTGAAAGGCGTATGGCCTGATGAATGATGGCAATGAGTCATAAATCTGTTTGTTTACCTGTTCAGCATTGTTCGCCGGTATTCCATTCGATATCATTGAGAGTCCGGCCGGGAGTACTAGACCCAAGGAAATAACTATTGCAAGAATAACCTGAAGCCATTTTATGTCTGCTTTTATGGCACTTCTTCTTTGTTTCATCGTTTTCCTTGAACTCTGATCTGTTCCTCTGTTTAGTTTTAATAATTCAAGGATATACATTAGAAGTGCTGCTGATCCTATTGCGTAAGCCGGAGCAGCTGTAACGTTGAATCTGGCTGCCGCAAAGCTCATGTATATTGAAACCAATGAAAATACCAGCATGAAAAGTATAGAATCCTTCTTCTCGCGCAGAACCAGATAGACCATGTAAATGATTCCACCCATTCCCATTGCAAAGATTCCAATTCCAAATTCAGAAAGGTACGAGCTAAGAAGAGGGGCCGCCGTTAACGGTGATTGTGCTTCTGCGATTGTGCTGTAAACTCTTGTCTTGATAAAATATCCTTCTCCGCTAATGATTTCATTAAAGATGTGTGGGCTTGCAAATTTAATGCCAATTAAAAGTCCCCCTAAAACGATGATCAAGAGAGGAATTGAAATGATCCATGGTTTTCGTCCCAATATACCTATTAAAATAGATATTGCAATAACTCCCAGACCAATATATAATGGTGGAATAAACCATATGCTTGGGGCGTTGATGCTT
>JAJZKX010000040.1 GCA_021850745.1 Thermoplasmata archaeon | reverse complement strand
TTGTTCCTCCTCATTCCGGTAATCTGACATTATCCGATATTCTCTCTCGCTGACTTCAACTGAAAACAGATATGCTTTGATATGCTGTGCTTCCTTGACCGTGATCTTAAAGTATTTTCCATCTGGATACGTCACGGGATCAAGATTTACCTTCGGATCTGTATTTGTGACTTTACGAAATATTGTTTTATCATCCAACCCAGATTTCTGGGTTGACTCTCCAGTCCCAGTAGAGTCTTTGATGTCGTCATTCTGTTGGGACTCACTCTTTTTCGGTTGCAGTAAGTCTCCGTAAGCATCCAGTCCCAGTGATTTTCCAACTGATGAAGACGCTAATACTTATGCATTCGTCATAGACCCTAAAAAATCAATATCAAAAAGAAATGCAGGACACGAAAAGAATATTAGTGAAAATATTGCATCTTTCATACAAGGCTGGCAAGCTTTTCATAATCACTTGAAGAATGTTAAACCAGACAGTAGGCACAAAATCAGGATAATTACCTATGGAGACTTTATTGATTTACTTCATACTAAAGATGTATTTGAGAAACTTGAGAAGATTGCGGGTAAAGTCTCGAAAAAAATCTTTGAGCTTTTTACATCTTCTTCAAGCTCAACAGAATGGGTAGCATTCGGCGGTACGTCTGCTGGTCCTAATCCAGGTAATGATGTTGCGTACATTTACATTTTTGGGGATTGGCTAAATGGTGAGTTTACAAGCTTTCTGCAATATATGTATTACAAT
Organism: Thermoplasmata archaeon; assembly: GCA_021850745.1. The sequence continues at coordinate 9,295 of JAJZKX010000040.1, read as the reverse complement.
CGGGATCCGTATGCGGACTTTATTAACCCTGGTAGAAAAGGTTATAAGATAAAGGCAAAGGACGGAAAAACCTCTGTCGAAGGACTTCATATTGGTTCATCTGAAAGGGGACGGACTGAAACCATCCTGTATGATAAAGAATTATCTTCTTTTTCTGAAGCAATTCAGGAATTAAGGAATGAGGGATATTAGCTATAACACTGGTAAATCTTTAATTAGGGCTATCCGAGATTAATCGTGTAGCCCTTTTTTTATTCGTTCACTTGACAATCATTATAGTTGCAAAATATATATAAATCAACATGATATTGCTTTGATGATAGAACACATCGATGGATGTGTTCAGCCGGGAACTCCTCGGTTTCGCTTGGATCACTTAGATGGGATCGACGCGAGGAAAGGAGAATTTTCTGCTGGATTCGTCCAAAATGGAAAAAAGAGATTGGTTGGCGTAATTGGACTCGGCTCGGTCGGGAAAGCGTTAAGGGCTGTCATGAACTCCTTCTATGATGTTGTCGGGTATGACATAATCGGGGAGTATGACTGGAACGCTATTCTGAAGTGTGAAGTGGTTTTTGTCTGCGTTCAGACACCCGAATCATTTGATGGGAGACTGGACTGCAGTCACGTAGGCGACGTATTAGGTAGATTGAGAGAAGACCTCTATGCAGGGATAGTTGTCATAAAAAGCACCCTTGGAATAGGATACATGGACTTTATCACCGAAAAAAATCCTGAATTGAAATTGGTGTATTCTCCTGAATTTATGAGTGAGAAGAATGCTTTTGCCTGGACTGCAAACCCGGACCGTATCGTACTCTCTGGAAATGATGCGCACATGGACTACGTGGAAAGCTTGTATTCCTGGGCAGAAGGGGCAAAGATCATACGAACTGATTACAAGAGTGCTGAAATAGGAAAACTGGCGCATAATGCTTTTATAGCTCTCAAGGTCACTTTCACTAACACAATGGAAGCTATCTCTGACTCACAGGGTGCAAACGCAATAGATGTGATGAAGATAGTCCACTCCGATCGGAGGGTTGGTAGCAGTGCCCATTTGGAGCCGTACAAAGGACCTTACGGCGGTAAGTGCGTTCCAAAGGACACTGCAGAACTCATAAACGCATTCGGAGAACAGGCAAAGCTACTGAAAATTGCGGATGAAATAAACGACAAATTGACGGAAACCGGTTTCAAGAAACAAACTGTACCAGGAAAATCCAAAAGAGTGAGGTGAGCCTGTGGACAGCATAAATCACTTTGGCGGACTTCAACTCGTTGTTATCGTAAGCACCACCCGGAAGGGCCCTCTCATGAACACATCCCTTCCTTCTATTTTCAAACAGATCCGGAAGCCTGACATGATATACGTGGTGGCCGACTCCGAAGAAAACCTTCCCTATGACTACTTTCCCGGGTCAAATATGGGAGTTGTTCCAATGAAATGCATTCTCAACTCGAGAGAGGAAAATCTCTCCGGGGCAATAAATACGGCGTTTTCAGAGATGCTGATGGATGGTTTTGATCCAGATAAGACGTTCATAGCAATCCTCGATGACGACGACTGGTGGGAAGATGATTACCTGGATTCCTGCATGAATGCAACGTCCGCTAACGGAACGGACTGGGTCGTTTCGGGAATAATCAGGCACGAAAACAGCACTGACCCAGGCATACCGTTGTCAATCCCAGACACTCTGGATGTTAGATCATTCCTTAGAGGGAATCCGCATGTCCAGGGTTCAAATCTTTTCGTCAGGTTCTCAAAAATACTTCTTGCTGGGGGATTTGACGAGAACCTCCCCAGTACGACAGACAGGGACTTGTGCTTGCGTTTGCTTTCATTGGGAGATGCCCGGATCACCATGTTGAATCGCCATATGGTCCATCATCTTGCTTTCGGATCCGGGAGACTATCTGAACCGGAGTCAATGAAGAAATGTCTTGGGCTGGAAAGATTCTATGATAAATATAACTTCTTAATGGATGTAGATGACAGGAATGCATTCCTTTACAGAGCAAAACAGTACTTTGGGTGTGATCCTGAAGAGAGATTGTTAAAACAAAACAGTAAAGACACTATAGAAAACTTCCCAAATTCAGCAGTGGGGAGTATCAACATAGTTATTGGTGCTATCGTTTCCGATCCTAACAACTTCGAAAATCTTATTCAAAGCACAATTTCCTTGAAAAGAAAGACAGGTTGCGTTGCGACACTGGTTGTATCGGACAATACAGGTCTTACTGGACTGAGAGGAAAAGCGTCAATCCAGCTTGCAGTTGAGGGAATAGAACTCGTAGTGGTTTCTCCAGAAGAGGCAATGAAGTCAGCAGGTATGGGTGATTTAGGACAGTATTACCGGGAGAAGAGTAACAGAAAAGGAATAGCCTTTGGGAGGACCGTGCTTCATAGATACGTGTACCTCAAATGCCTCGATTATCCTGATCCTGTTGCATGGATCATAGATGATGATGTATCTCTGAAGAATATTTACTGGGGGACATTTCATCATGAGGTCGATGGAAAAGAGCTCTTGGGCCTGATAGGCAGATGGAAAAATTCCGGAGTGAGTATTGTTGTCGGGAAGGTTGGGGGTGACCCCCCTGTCCCAATTATGTCCACAGCCAGGACTCAAATGCTTGATCTCTTCTTCTACCTGAAGGCACTCTTAAATGGTGAATCTCAAAGCTACTTAGGATCTGAACCAAGGGGGGGCAATGATATTGTGAACGATTCACCGGCTTACTTCTACGACTTCCCAGAACAATCGTTCAGGCATCTCGAGGCACCGAACTGGAAATATTTACGGGAGGCGGCCAATAAAAGTGAGCCAGTGCTTTCTGAACTTTCAAACGATGCAAGGCTTTTGATGAGGAGGGCTGTATTCAGACCAGCAGTTTATCCGGTAATGAATGGGAGCTCAAAAGACAATTATTTCAACCCTAATTGTGAGGAATTCGGGCCAGTAAGGGGAGGCAACACCATAATTCTGGATATTGAGAGACTTAGGGATTTCAACAACTCATCTCCCAAAAGTGGCGATCTTGGATACAGGAGGGGAGACACGCTTTGGACTATCCTGAACAAGAGACTCGGCTCCAGGCGACCACTCAGAAAGACGAATTATGTGGTTTCAACACACCTTATGGTAGCTCAGAGTCGGAGCAGAGAAGAAACGGTCGAGGAAATGAAGGGAAAATTGGTTGCCGATACCTTAGGATCAGCCTTTGCCAGATCGATAGATCAATTGCTGCTTGAGAAAAATAAGAACGGACAAACAAATGAGGACTATTATGAACCATTGAATTTTTCGGAATCTGATATTGAGACAATGCTTTCCTCTATTGATCTGGAAGTCAACAAGCGGGTGAGGCAGATTCTTCTAAACTCCTGGAGAATCATAGGTTTGGTTCATTCCATCAGAAGCATCCTAAGAGAATACCGGCCAGAATTGCATGAGACAGTTCATCCTCGCGACAATGACTTGGATGGAATTTCAGAAATTTGCAGTTACATGGAAACGCTATTTGATCGAGAGGGAATTGAGGATTTGGTTAAGGAAATAAAAGGGTTCAACAGAAGTGAAGTGGCTGATTTCCTGCACCAGCTTTCTCCATCATGCAGGCAGTTTGGAGATGCGCTCCCTATTCAATATTCTGAGGAGGAGATCGAGGAAATAAAGGGGGTGATAAAGGGTGCATTCAAGTCGGATAATCTCACAAATATTGGCGGCGGAAAGGAAGGTATCGTATTTTCGGATGGAATGTATTCCTACAAGTACTTTCATTATGGGAGATTTGGGCTTGATAGCGAGACTTTGAAGTTTCTCAAGGAAGAAATACTTGGTAAGAAATTCAATTGGTTCGCTTGCCTGGAGGATATCCGGTTTGTTGGTGACCACCTGATTATCAAAGAAGAATACGTAAAAGGTGAAACTTATAGCGGAGGCAAGATCCAAGACCTCGTTTCCCTGCTCAAGGGGTGCAAATCAAGAGGTATTGTTATCAAGAATATAGCCCCGAAAAACCTGATTGCGAATGAAGGGGAATTGAAGTTCGTTGACCATGGGCGAGACCTTGCACCATACACAGAGGAGGGTTACCAAAGAATGTGCAAGCGTGCATATCTCACATACCGGTGGCATTTCAGGAGCGATATACAGGAATTACTTCACAGGTCGAATATGGAAAGTGACTTCCCCGAACTATTTGGTTTCAATTACTTTCTCAACATGCTTCAAGACCGACATACTGGCGAAATATCTGTACCATTTGTGAAGTTGGCCATAAGCAGTGGGCCACGTAAAAGGATCCTTGATTATGGATGCGGAAAGGGCCAGATTTCTGATGAGTTGGCGGAAATTCATGATGTATCTGTCTATGACAAGGATATGTCTGATTTTTACAGCAAACGTAAGCACAATAGATGCGTAAAAGTGATGAGTAGAGAAGATCTGGATCACGTTTCCCAAGAGACCGAAAAATTCGATTCTGTTCTTGTGAGCCTGGTTCTTTGTACGGTGGATGATGCAGATGTGAGGGATATATTGGCAGATGCCAGACGGCTCATAAGAATCGGAGGGGAGCTTGTGGTGGTGATATGCAACCCATTTAACGTCGAAAACCTTGAAACCTGCACCCACGTGAAGATCGGCCACGTAGGGAATTACCATCATGGTTTCACCTTTGACAAGAAAATGAAGATCACTGGAGGTTTACGAAAGGAGTATCATAGGCCCCTGGAGTGGTATATCAACGAAATGAAGGGCACTGGATTTCAGCCGTCGGTGTTTTCCGAAAGCAATGGCGCAAGTTTTGGGGAGATATCTCCTGGATCAGAGTTCTTAATGATACGTGCTTCAACTTCTGAAACACCAGTTGAATATGACGTTTCACTGATGATCAAGGCATCCCCAATGGAATGGAGAAGCATAGGGTTTCAGGTAAGGCATTTACTGAAACAGCTTGAGGGCCCTGAGAAGTTCAAGGAAAAGTTCATAGTAACCGACAGAACCGATACCAATTTTGCACGGCAGTACGACATAGCGGATATCAACTCCTTTCAGCTTGAGATGCAAAATCTCCTTGATGAGGGATTAATTGACCATGTTCTATACGCAATGGAGGACGAGGCAACTATCCGGAGTCTCTCGAAACGCTGGTTTGACGTGGAATGCGCAGAACCCAAGAGTGCAAACGGTCAGCCGACTCTCACCACTTTGCAGGGCTTTGAGTATGCAAGTTCTAAGTATATAATGCAGCTGGATTCAGACTGCATAATTTCACGGGATGACACCAACAGATCTTACCTAAAGGAAATGATTGAATTAATGGAAAGAAACGACAATGCAATCACTGTTTCTTTCCCCGTTTGTAATAAGGCCAAAGTACCTTTCACCTCCCAAAAGGAGGGGAATAAATGGAGGACTGAAGTGAGGAACTGTCTTATACACAGATCAAGGTTACTTTCACTGTTGCCTATCCCCAACAGCCTCGGTACTGAAGGAAGATTGGAATTTCCATGGCACAGATCTCTCGACAAGAAGCTGGTCTCTGGCCCTTGGGAATCTTACAGGGGGTCTCTCGGCAATGCTTATTTCACCCACATTCCCAACTCACTAAAGGCAAATTTGAATTTCTGGTATAACGTTGTCAAGTATTTTGAAAATTCATCGCCCCCAGATAAGCAGTTAGGGCAAGTGGATTTGCAAATTACTGAACTTCGGGATCTACTGGAAAATAGGAATGAAGAAGTCATAGTACTGGTGAAGGGGAGAAATGTTCCAATACCAAAATTGAGAAGGTGCTTCCAGTCGCTGGTCAACCAGGATTTTCAGGATTTTGGGATGATTTATGTAGATGCAGACTCAGACAATGGTTCAGACCAATATGTAGATTATATCGGCAGAAACATGTTCCAGGACAGGTTGACTCTTATTAGGAATTACGCTCCCCTCACATCTATTGAGAATATCTTCATTGCGATTAATGAAATTTGCAAGAATCCGCAGTCCATTATCGTCTTAGTGGATGCAGATGACGCTCTGATAGGCTCTGACGCTCTGTCCACTGTGCGTATGAGATATCAGAGGGGTGCGGATTTGACTGTAGGGACAATGATTAGAACGGATAAGTACAAAGAATACCCAGTTAACTTTGAAGCCCCGAGGTTCAACAGGGGCGGAAATGTATGGCAGCACCTCAGGACATTCAGGAAGTATCTCTTCGACTCCATTGACCGCGAGGATTTCAAGATTCAGGGAAAATGGATTGGCGAGGCCGATGACTGGGCCTATATGATTCCCATGGTTGAAATGGCCAGTCAACCTGAAGTCATACAAGACGCACTATATTTCTATGAACCTTCTCCTGAGAAGAAGTTGCGAGATGTCAAGAGATACGAGGAAACCATTGCAAGAATCGTGTCGAAAAAGCCTTACAACAAGGTGATGGCAGAATGAAACAGGTTATCTCAGTACTTGGGGATAGGAATGTTGTGCAAAATTCTCTTAAATGGGATCTGGGCTACAAAATATCAAAGTCGCTTGTAGATCATGGATACAGAGTTCTCCACGGCGGGATAGGAATTCTATCCAAGGCCGTATACGAGGGGGCGGTCAGTTCAAGTAAGTACACAGAGGGATGCGTAATATCGATTGTACCCGGGTTTGATCCAAGCATGGCATTGGAGAATTCAGATATACAAATAGCAACAGGACTGGACGAATACAGAAATGTTATAACCGCCAACACGGACGCCATTGTCGCCATTGGTGGGGGTGCTGGAACACTTTCAGAGATTGCATTGGCTTGGATGCTGAAACGTCTCATAATATGTTTGAAGGTAGATGGATGGAGTGGAGAATTGGCGGGAAGGAAAATTGACCACAGGGTAAGATATGAAAACCTTGAGGAGGACCAGTGTTTTCCAGCCAGCGATGAAAACGACGTTATAGATATTCTATCTAATTACTTGCACCGTTATGACCGAAGACATCATGGAATACCCAAAGACTAGCGTCGGCCCTTCGCAAAGCCAGACTGAATTGATTAAGCATTCTCCCCCCCTTTTGTCAAGCACCTCAATACATTCTTACTGTTCCTATTCCGTATCATCCGACTTCTGAAAGCTAAATTTTCCTGGGAAAGCGCCACAGGGTAGTATCGAATGATTGCGTAATCTCTTAATGTTTAGACATTTGACTAAGAAACGAAAAAGCATAAAGTTGGAATTCCTGAAATAGATAGTCTACCTAAAATCCTCAGCAGTGCTTGACAAATATTACCATAGAAACGAACCTAAATTATGGGCCAGAGTTAGGACCAAACTTGAAAAGATGAAAGACGACGGAATTACCGTGCTCGTGAAAGAAGTATAAGTATTTTTTTATAATTTATAAAGATTTATTAGTTTTACTCAATCTTTTACAACACAATCTTTCCATCCTCTTCATAAAATCCCAAAATATTTTCTTCCTTTACACTCAATTTTTCCTGGCCAACTCCGTCCAAGCATTAATAATGTAAAATATTGAAAATTTTATTTCAGATGTAAATCTACAGTTGGTTTCCAACCTCCCTTTCATCGAATTTCTCATGGTTGAAAGCGATTTCTTCAAAGGCTTCTTTTACACTAAGATTCAAAACACTCGAACTCAACTTGTACTTTGAACCGCTGTTTTGAAAGAACCTGCCTTTAGGATCCATCATCAGGTAACTCTCCGTCATCAGATCGTTGTCTTCTGGAAACATGGATGGGATATCTGAGTGCAGTTTTACGAATCTCTCAAACTGTGATTTAGCGACCTTGAGTTTTTCATATTCCACAAGATTTTGCCCTTCGATTGGCAGGACTTGAAAAACTTTCCACCTGTCGGGCGATATTAATTGTATCAAAGTGTGCATATCGTCTGTATAATTCAGAGAGGTGACTACGGTGTTTGCCATGACTTTTATTCCTTTAGCTCTTATCTTTTCGGATACCGCAATGGTATGCTGGATGTGATGGCCATAACCTCTCCCCAGTTCTTTCTCAGTTGTTTCACTCGATGAATCTATACTCAACTTTATGGCGGATATCTTCCCCTGAAGAGAAGATAGCAATTTGTCAGTAAGATCACTGCCATTTGTAACTACAGATACAGACAAGCCTATTTCGTGGGAATAATCCACGAGACTTGGGAATTCCCTAACTAAAGTTGGTTCGCCTCCTGCGTAATTAATTCTTCTTATTCCTGCCTCTTTTACTTTTTCAAGGATTCCATAAGCTTGTTCCAAAGTCATTCCAAGTCTTGGAGCCTGAGGAATTCTACCCTCAGGATTCCTGAAAAAGCAGAATGAACACATATAGTTGCACTGGTAGGTTATGTGCCAGTTCATTGTGTCAGGAATATTCAAGAGACCACCTCAGAAAAAATGCCATTAAGAATGGTTTTTAGGCTAATTACCCGGTGAACAGCGATCACACCACTGGCTAACAATTCATTATCAGGACAAACTATCTGTCCTGTGCTCCCAGAGCCGAAATTATTATCTTTCATGGGCGTTACTGAAATCAAATGGGCATAGCCCGTGTTACTGAAGTCAGCCCTAATTTTTTCGTTGCGTATAAATTTTATTGTCACTCTTCAATGAATCACTCACAAGGAATAGACTAAAAGGTTTTACATACTGCTAACTATATAATTATCAATGGAGATTGAGCAGATCGCTAAAGAAATATGGAAAAAACTGAATCTCTATATCAAAATAGACAGATCACCCGGGCCGCTTGAATTTCACCCTTCAAACCCGGGAATTTTAAGAATGGTAAAGAAGACATTCTATAAGCCTAATTTCAGAGAATTCGTTACAGGATACAATGTAAGCATGATAGAGAGTGGCGGAGGAAAATTTATTCCCGGAAGGACTTTTGATGACAGTTCTACTGCAAGGTTCTGTCAATACTTCATAAATCGTAATGATGATGTTGTAACTAAATTCAAAGATACTTTCAGAGAGATTACTCATCCGTACTATAGCAATGAACTTCAAGATGAAATTGCTGTTTCTGTATTGGTTTACCGATATACTGAGAGAATTCTTTCAGCTTTGTTGAAGGACGAGAAGACTAGGTGGAGTAAAAAAGATGAAGAATTCCTAATGAAACTGTTGGATGATGATGTAAAATTAAGGGCCTATTCAGGCTTAACTAATATTCAACCAAACACTTTTGACGATAAGAGTCGGGCAAACCTTGAACTTGAATTGAGATATGAGAATCAGGGAGTAAAATGCTGGAATTCTGCCAAAC
>JAJZKX010000039.1 GCA_021850745.1 Thermoplasmata archaeon | reverse complement strand
CGTTGAAATGAGGGAACTGGAAGTTGTTGTGAGAGACCGCATAAAAGGCTTCACCATAGGGAAAAACATTGACAGGCTCAAGGAAAACATGAAGATCATAGATCCTTCCAAGGGCAGTGATAAATTCCTCGTTCTAGGAAAATTCTACAACCGGGTCCTTCCTGTTCTACCCCCCTGAAAATATTTCCAGGAAAGTAACATCATCTTCAGGCTTCAGTGTGTCAAACCTGGTAACAGGGGTTCCGTTCCTCACGCAGACGAAACTCTGCTCCTTCAGGCCCAGCTCCTTCAACACATCCTCAACTTTCCTTTCTTCCCGGATCTCAAGCTGTAACCCCTTTCTGCCAACCACCCTGATCATGATTATCCTCTCCCCTTTGCCCTGCAGGCCGGAAGGGTCGCTTCCAACGCCAACATGGCAATTAGGGACTTCGCATGATATTGCATATTAACAGTATAACTTAATCGAATCAGGAAAAGTCTTCCCAATACGCTCTGTTAATTATGTGTACCGGAGTAAAACAGGCATAGCCCCGGGCAGATTCGAACTGCCGTCGTCGGATCCAAAGTCCGAAATGCTTGGCCACTACACCACGGGGCTTTCAGTTCCAAGAAATTTTGATCGTCTATTTAATTTGTTGTTATGGCACTGTAATGGAAAGTGCATTCAATCAGGCATATCAAATCCAGATGTCTTGGCAAACGGCCAATCCAAGTGGGCCAAGAAGGCAAGTCACTTTAGTATGCGAATGGTTTAATAGATAAATTTTTTATATCAACCACGGAATGCGGATTCCTATCAGATCGGCCCGGTTCGCAATTTCGTTATTGGTTGCCCTGCTTCTGATAATTGTCCCCGTCTCCGTTTCAATGCCGGGGTCCCATTCTGCCTCTCAGATTTCGCAAAGGGCTTCCAGAACTAAGGCCTCTTTCTCCCTTTCTGTCAATGGCTCAACTGGGAGCAGCAAAACTTCACTCCCCGGGAGCATTGAAAACATGGGCAACATTGATGTGGGGTTCAACGTATTGAGGGTCACTGCTGTGGATTCCAGCAATGGGAACATATATGCTGTAAACCAGGGTTCCAGCATTGTATCTGTAATAAAAGGCTCCACTAACAATGTTTTTGCCAACATCTCTGTTGGGCCAAGCCCTTACAGCTGCACATTCAGCCCAAAGGAAAACGAAGTCTTTGTTTCCGATAGCCTCGGCATCTCTGTGATCAGCTGCAAATACAACAGGGTGGTGTCCACCATAAAAACGGGCGAGATCCCGTCCTCGATAATATACGACAGCTTTGACAACTGCGTATATGCATCATTTTACAGCTCCTCAAACTCCTTTGGATATGTGTTGGTCATAAACGCATCAACACACCAGAAATTGGCAAACATAACTGGAATTAACGGCACAAACAGGCTGTTTGTTGACGGGGCCAACGGATTTGTCTATGTATTGTTCACCAATTCCAATTTTATCACCATAATAAATGGCACTTCAAACACCATTGAGGAGGCCATAGCCCTCAATGGGACAGTTTCCTGGGCTTCCTATGATCCCATGACTGGAGACATGTATATTGGAAATGGCAACTCCATCACCGTGATGAATGGAACCACAAACAGGATAGTTGCCAATTATGCCCTATCAGGATATGTGGCCGGATTTGTGGTGGACCTGCTGAATGGGTACATCTATGAAGGGCAGTTTGCGGCCATATCACTATCCGTGATCAGCCCAGAGAACGGCAGCATCGTTTCAAATGTGAACTTTGCAGGATATGTATCAAGTATGGAATACGATCCGGCCAACAATAACATCTATGTATGCGGCCACACGGACACTTTATATGTTTTCAACGCCACCGACAATACATTTTCCACAATCGACCCCGGACATTATCCCCAGTATGTGCAGTATTCGCCGCAACATGGCCTTGTATACGTATCTGCGCCCCAGTCTAACAAGGTACTGCTTATCAACGCATCTGAAAACAGGATTGAAGGCTCAATTCCTGTAAATGGAGGCCCGGGAGGCATAGCCGTTGATTATGTCAGCAACATGGTGTATGTGAGTGATCAGGGCTCAGGAACTGTAAAAGTGATCAATGGCACGACAAACAGAGTTGCAAAGAACATCAGCGCAGGCACAACCCCAAATGGAATAGTGTTCGATCCCCGTGCTGGCCTCATGTTCGTCATGAATTATGGTTCCGACAACATCACGGTGATCAATGGTTCCACTTCCACAGCAACGAAGACCATAAACCTCACGAACAATCCCAATTCAAATGCACCTTATGATGGTGTTTGGGACAGCACTAACAATGAGGTCTATGTGACGAACCAGCTGGAAAGCAACATAACCGTGATAAATGCCGGCAACAGTACCCAGGCCAGGTCAATCGATGTGGGCGCAAGCGTTTCCGGAATAGCGATTGACACTGCAAATTCCCTGCTCTACGCATCCTGCACTGACATAAACAAGGTAGATGTGATAAATGCTTCAACAGGCAAGGTGGTCGCAAACATTACTGTTGGTTCAAACCCTGCAGGGATTTCCTATGACCCGTACAGCGGTTTAATCTATGTGGCGGACAGCGGATCCAACAACGTGGATGTAATAAGCGGGCGGACAGAAAAGGTCGTAGCAGCCATTAACGTTGGTGAATCCCCTGAGAATATAGCCTTCGACTCAGGCAATGGATACATGTATGTGTCAAACCACTTTTCAAACAGCGTTTCAGTGGTTGGAGCCCCCAGCTTCAATGCAACATTCAAAACAAATGGCCTGAGGAATGCTACCTGGAGCGTGCATATCGAAGGCCCTGAGAACCTTGTGTCCGGCACTGTTTCCCAGAGCAGATACTCATTCTTCATACCTGATGGGCTTTATTCATTCGATGTAACAACATCTTCCAGTAACCTCTCGGCGAAACCATCATCAGGGAACTTCTCAATCAATAGCCGCAACATCGTGGTAACAATTAATATCACATCCCCACAGGAGGGAATATTCTCATATCAGAACCTTTTCCATGATCTTCTTGCATATTCTGCAGTAGCAATGTCCGCGTCCCTATTCGCTGGGCTGATTCTCAACGCAAAGAGGCACAGGAAATGAAAATTGGCCAGGATTCAGGCCCTTACCTTGCCGGTAACGGTCTTCTTGACCCTTCTCCAGAGCCCGTTGGTATATCTTTCTCCGCCTGAGACAAGCCCCCTCTCGTGGTAGCCATATGCCTCCCAGTAGCCGTCCTCATAATCTTCTATGAGGTCAATGCCTGTGAGCCATTTTGCGCTCTTCCAGGCGTAGAGTTCGGGCATGAAAGGCCTTGCGGGATAGCCCTGTTCGGTTTTCAGAAACTCACCATTCATCTTCACTGCAACAACCGCATCTTCGGTCATGGCGTATTCTATGGGAACAGGGGTTGTGTAGCCATCCGCGCACTTGAACATGACCCACTTCGCCTCCTTCTTTGGCCCTGCCCTTTCAATGAGCCCCTTCATGCTGGGGCCCTCCCAGTGGACCTGTTTTATGCTCCAGGCTGTTACACAGTTGAAGTCACAGATGTATTTGACATGGGGCATCTCCATGACTTCCTTGAAGCTGAACTTCTGAGGCTTTTCAACAAGGCCGCCTATGGTGAGTGACCACTCCTCAGGTTTTATCACAGGCTCTCCAAGTGCAGAATAAATTATGAAATCCTTGATGTATCTCTGTCCCGGGTTCTCTACCTCTACGGTCTTGGGCTCCATAGCATCAAATCACAATTGTGTATTAACATTTAATGTCAACAATTCTTGACATTTTTTCATGAATAACTATATTTTTAACTCTGATGGCAAGCTTTAAAAATTATCAGATCGATAATTGTGTGGCTAATTAAATGGGTGTTGATGGCTGATGAAAAAATATGCTGCGCTGGCAATTTACCTGGTTGGTGCCATTATGCTTGTTGTAGGTGTATTTCTGTTTGTCTTTGGTTATAACATATGGTCAACAGAAAATCTGTATGCAACCTTAGGGAACATAGCTCCCGGTTATAACACAACAGTCAGCACTGCAGCCAACCTGGAAGGCGTCGGCTCTATCATGGCCACAATAGGTTTTATCCTGTTTATTTCGGGAATAGTATGGAAGCCCAAATTATGAGTTGTGCAACATCCTGAAGGTTTAAGCATTAACGGTAGTAAGCTTCGTTCCGCATTCCCATGTGAAACATTCCTCCCTGCATCCATTTTCCCGAAACCCCGTTTCGTGAATTAAACGCATTGCCTTTTAGAGGACGAGTCGTAATTTTTGAAAATCAGCACCCTTGAAAGTTTTATTTTAATTGCTTTCCTTACAGATATGCTGGGATGTTCTAAATGGCTACAAAAGATCTCATGGATATTTCTGAAATTGCTTCCAAGCTGGGACTGTCTGAGAATGAGTTTGAAAAATATGGAAATTACATGGCCAAGGTTTCCCTGGACGTGCTGAAAAGAGTACAGAACAAGAAGAGGGGAAAACTGATCCTTGTCACCGCCATGAACCCTACCAAGGAAGGCGAGGGAAAGACCACCACAACTATAGGGCTAGGACAGGCATTTGGAAGGCTCGGCAAGAAAACTGTGATAGCCCTTAGGGAACCATCGCTCGGTCCATGCTTCGGCGTTAAGGGCGGAGCAACCGGTGGCGGGAAATCCAAGGTCGAGCCAAGCGACAACATCAACCTCTCATTCACGGGGGACTTTCCGGCAGTTACAGCTGCACACAATCTCCTTTCTGCAATGATCAACAACCACATATACCATGGAAACAAGCTCAGAATTGACCCAAGAAGAGTGCTGTTCCCAAGGGCAATCGACATGAACGACCGTTCCCTCAGGGAGATTATTGTTGGATCAGGCAACTCAGATACTGGCGTAATGATGAAGGACAAGTTTGTGATTACCCCTGCCTCTGAAGTCATGGCAATAATGGGCCTTTCATCCGGATATTCTGACATGAAGGCAAGGCTCTCCAAAATTCTTGTGGGATACAATTACGAGGGCAAGCCCGTGTTTGCCGGTGACATAAAGGCGGAAGGTGCAATGGCTGCTCTTCTAAGGGACACGATCAAGCCAAACATTGTCCAGACAACAGAAGGCGTTCCAGCATTCATCCATATTGGACCGTTCGGCAATATCGCACATGGGACTTCCAGCATAATAGCAGACCGCATGGCGCTTGGCCTTGCGGATTATGTCTTGACGGAAGCCGGCTTCGGTTCTGAGCTTGGCGGCCAGAAGTTCCTCGACATGGTTTCTGTGATCGGCGACCTGCCCATCGATGCCATAGTGCTGGTTGCCACCATAAGGTCAATGAAACTCAACGGCGGCGCAAAGGACTCCTCCAAGGAAGACGTTGCAGCCTTGGAAAGGGGGGCCCAGAATGTCCTCAAGCACGTGGACAGCCTCAGGAACTACGGCTTTGAGCCTGTAGTGGCACTGAACAGGTTCCCGTCGGATTCCCCTGCAGAAATAAAGAGAATTGAGGAAATCCTCGGAGAAAAGAAGGTCACCTGGTCCCTATCTGAAGTGTTCGCAAAAGGCGGTGAGGGAGGCAAGGACCTGGCAGAAAAGGTTCTCAAGGCGCTGGACAACACATACGCCATAAAGAGGACATACAATGCTAGTGACCCAGTGAGGGATAAAATTGTTGCAATCGCAAAGAAAGTCTATGGCGCATCCGAAGTTATTTTCGAGAAGAAAGCCGAGAGGGACCTGAAGAACATTGAATCAATGGGCCTTGGAAAAATGCATGTATGCATGGCAAAGACCCAGTACAGCGTTACTGATGATCCTAAGCTCATGGGCTGGCCAAAAGGCTTCACGGTCACAGTAAAATCTGTCAGCATCTCATCAGGGGCAGGATTCGCAGTGCCCATGCTTGGTGACATCATGACCATGCCAGGCCTTCCAACAGCACCTGCAGCCGAGGGCGTGGACCTGACAGATGATGGCGAGATTACAGGGCTGTTCTGAGAGGGAATATTTTTTTCAACTCTCTTTCTTATATGGCTTTCAATTCTTTCTTCCTTTTTTAAGGCATAATTATGATCCATTTTCTGATAAACTTTTCAGTTTATCCAGTTTCTCATCCCAGCATAATTAGAAGTACCCGATCCAGTCGACGACTTTCTGGAGAGGCTGTTTTTCCAGCCTGTACATGGTTTCCCTGCCTGCTCTTCTATTCCTGACAAGGCCGGCAATCGGACAGGATCATGAGGTGCGTGATGACTGCCGTTCGGCTGATGGTGAAATTATTGGAAATGCCCTTTATGGAAAGCTCTTTCCTGTTGAGGAGGCAAAGTATGTTCCTCCGGGTAGGGTCCGCCAGTGCTTGGAAGGGATCATGCGAACAGTTCTTCCCCTGCATTCAATCACTGAATCTTGAGGGAAGCTTCACATGGACAATATTCTCCCAGCCATCATCCATGATCTTCCGTACCGCTGTATATGGCTGGCCAAAGCGGTTTACTTTCCCATCAGGCCATCCTGAATGTATGAGGGTGAACTCAGTAAAGCCCGGTTCAATTTCCCTGAGCCTGAATGTCAGTTGCCATTCCCGGTCCCAAAGGAAACTCGAGAGGTAGGGGGGTCAACTTCTGTAACCTTGCATTTAGAATCCCCAAATGGGCCGGAATGGAGGATAAATTCAGTCCCTTTCTCTGCTAAAAGTGTATTCGCCATCCACCATGACTCAAGGCCATCTGAGGTAGACACTGTTTTCCACACTTTCTCAATTGGAGCTTTAATAATTACCACTTCAACTATCTCCGGAAGGGTTTTTGGCGAATTTATATCACCCTTTGGTGTTATACTATTATAACGGTTGCATGGTGTGGCTCATGAATCGCAGCCTTTTTACCAAGCACAGGTCAGGATAATTCATCAGTTAAGCCGCCAGATTATATGGGCGCAGTCATGAGTTTCAGTCTGTAGGCATAGGCGGGTAGTAATAACAATCCATAAGGGAATGGCAGCCTGCGACAAGGTTATATTCAAAAAGCCGGTTCTACATTGAGGCAATGCATCTTATATTTATCTACGGCCCACCAGCAGCGGGAAAACTCACAATAGCTGAAGAATTGATGAAGGTTACCGGTTACAAGCTTCTTGATAACAATGCGGCAAATAAGGCGGCCCTTGGGGTTTTCCCATTTGGAACCAAGCCTTTCAACAGGATTGTAGGTGCCCTAAGGTTAAGCATATACAGGGAAGCAGCTCAGCACAACTTAGACCTGATTACAACATTTGTTTACGCTTCTGACATGGATGACGGTTATGTTAAGTCCGTGATTGACGAAGTTACCGCCAGCGGAGGTTCTGTCAAGTTTGTCCGGGTCACATGCCCAATCGACAAGCTGCTTAGCCGCGTAGAGAATAAGTCAAGAATGCAACGTGGGAAGCTTATGGATCCAGATATGCTGAAAGAGTTGCTTTCAAAGGGTGACCTGGAAAGCAGGATACCATTTGTGGAAAGCCTTGACATTGACAGTTCAAAGCACTCCCCAGAAGAGGCAGCCAGGCTCATAGTGAAACATCTCGCCTCAAGCTAGTTTTTTTGCGTTCGACTAAGAAACACTGAATCCATGTGCAGGCAAAATGTTGCACCGAAGTCATCAGTCTGTTACTTTTGAATCTTCTAGAATAACCGGTAAATAAAAAATAAAAAAAGGAGGAAAATGAGAGTGAATGTAATTTACTGGACTGTAACAGTCCCAGTCATCCAGCCGGGTGTAACCATTGCCTGGCCCCATCCAGATGGCCCTGAGCCACAGTCTGCATAGCACTGCCAGGTGTAGGAGTTGGCAGAGCCGGATTCAAAGCTGAACTGCACTATGGATGACACAACTATGGGCACGTTCAGGCTAAGCCCGGTCACAGTGAAGGTGTGTGCTATGTCAGCCATGGGTACACTGCTTGTTTTCCATGCGCCCTGGACGTTTATGCCATTTCCTGTCTGGGTGGAGTTCACAATTGTGTTGTTCACCACGGTTATCTGGTTTCCTGTGGTTCCAGTTACTGTCTGGTACAGGGCAGGAACTGATGCATTTCCATCATCATAGTTGAAGATCGTGACTTCAATGAGGGTATTGGCAGGCAGAACGATGTTTGCAGAGCTTGTGAGATTTCCGTTCTGGAGAACGTAAAATGCCGGCTGGTCCTGGGTGCTGTTGAAGAAGTTGTTGGTTGTGATAACAAGGTTAAGGTGGTAGACTTCTCCTGTTGCCGCAGTTGACGTGGCGTCATTGTCAGCCATATTGGGGTGCTGAATGACATAACCTATACCAACTCCTGAAAATACAACAACAGCGATCAGGATTGAATAGATGAATTTTGAATTCATGTCCATTTATTTCACCTATCATCTGATTATGGGTCTTGGTATAATACTAGAGCCAAACATCTTAGGTCGGTTTTTAATATACCAGCCACTTGAATTCAATATTTTCAAGGTTTTAAGAACGATTATTAATTAGAAACAGGTCCCCCAAATTGAGATCCATTGGTGTGGGTACTATGGCTTTCCACTAGAATTGCAGGGAAGCCTTTTGCTATCTGTAAATTTCCTTAGCTAAGGAAAGCACTATGGTTTGCCTGCGAAGAAACCCGGCATGCCGCGCACCAGCTCACTGTTCCGGTACATGCCTGCAGTGCCGCCGCAGCCAATCATGAGCCTGTTCCAGCAGTTGATTACATTGATTGCCATTATCAGCGCAACGTATTCATGGTCATTGAACGATTCGCGTACCTGGGACACTAGGCCTTCACTCAGCACTCCATTCGACAGGCCTGTCATAACCTCAGTGAATTCAAGCGCAGCCTTTTCCTTCGCGGTGTAGAATGGAGACTCTCTCCAGACTGAAATGCAGTTGATCCTCTGTTCCGTTTCCCCATTGGCACGTGCATCCTGTGTATGCATGTCCAGGCAATATGCGCATCCGTTTACCTGGGAGGCCCTTATGTAAATCAGGTCCCTGAGGGTTTGCCCAAGAGTACTCTTCCTTACGAAATCCGTCATGGTGCGAATCCCGTTTGCAGCATCAGGCTCTATTCTGGAATAATCTATTCGAGGGCCCATTGGTGACAATACCGCTGTCACCCCTTTAAGATTGTGTAGCAAGGCTGCATAAATCGAGGATATTTTGCCTGTGGTGGAGGATAAGATGTTATGGCGGTGCGAACCGGATAAAATGAAACAGATTAAAGTTAGAATCTATCTTGAAACAAAAAAAGGGTTTTATGGTGTAATTTTAATTGCTCTTGTGGGGCAAACGCTCTCGCATGCCATACAGAAAATGCACTCGCTTTCCCTTACAGGGTCACACTTGTCAGTTCTGTACTTTGCGAAAAGGTCTTTGTCTCCTGCAATGTTCTTGTCGTTTCCGGTACCCATCTGTCCTGGGTTAAGCTCCCATTCGTAGAGGGTTACGGGGCAGACATCCATGCAAGCTCCGTCAGCGATGCAAGTCTCCCAGTCAATTGCAACCTTTGATCCGTGGATCCCATTCTTCGTTGGGTAGGGCTTGCCATCTGCATCAGTTCTCTGAACGCCTGCAGCTCTTACCTCGTGATCGTGATGGGTCCCAGTTACAGGGTAGTGCTCTGTGTCTTCAAGAAAATTCTCGTCAATAGGCTTCGGCTTGTAATCCAGCGTGTCTAGTTTTACCAAACAATCACCTTTTTCGACATTATCTGTTTATTATTTAAATTATCCGTCATTTCTTATTTGAAATCTAGGCAATTTCAGCACTCCAAGCATTGCGCTGAAATGCTGCAGGTACGACTAATCTCGTCTTCCTTCACCATCAACCCTTGCTTTTCATGCTCCTTTGTTCCTTATGAGTGAAGTGCCTGTCCCTATGAGGCAAAGGATGGATGAGATGAGCATGACAGTGCGGAAACCAAGGGTGAAACTGCTGTAATACTGCTGTGTTATGGTTACAACCGTCCCTGAAAACATTCCAACTGTGAGTGACCTGGGGATGTAGTAGGAAATTATGGTGGTGGCAATGACAATGCTGAAGAGCTGGCCAACAAACCTCATTGTGCCAAGGAAACCGGATGCTATCCCGGAATTTTCCCGGGGCACAGAACTCATGACAGAATTTGTGTTGGGAGCAGAGAAGAGCCCAAAACCAATGCCAATAATGCCCAGCAGGATCAGAATTACATCCCTTGTGAGGGGTTGAATAAGGTACAGGGCAAGGAAGGAGAACCCTATGACAAGCATCCCAATGGATGCAATGGCTCTGGAGCCAAACCTGTCAGAGAGTTTCCCTGCGAGTGGGGACAGGGCCACCATGAACACTGGCTCAGGAAGTATGAGCAAGCCTGACATGAA
>JAJZKX010000038.1 GCA_021850745.1 Thermoplasmata archaeon | reverse complement strand
CTTGGTAAAGTTCGGTGTATATTCCGCCCATCCCAAGCATAATTACCTGGCCAAAGCTATCATCGTCAATCACGCCAATTATTACTTCAACGCCTGAGCTGATCATTTCCTCTATCAAGAAATTCTTGCCGGGAAATTTCCCGGACATTTCCTCAAACTCTGTTCTCAGTTGGTTATAATCCCTGATTCCTGTTCTGACACCACCAACTTCCGTCTTGTGCAGAATTTCATGGTCCGACACTTTCAGAACCACGGGATAGTGCAGATCCAGGCTGTCTGGAATATTCTTTACCGTCACACCTTTTGGAATAGAAATTCCATAAAGAGCGAGGATATCCTTCAGGGTACGTTCATCCACGCTTCCTCTTTCTATTATCTTGCGGGCTTCATCAGCATTCACTGACTTCCCCTCCTTTCAATATATGCGCTGTAAACACGCAAAGCTTTGACAGCTTTCACCGTTCTATGCACTGATGGATAGGCAGGAATTTTTCTCTTCTCGAATTCAACTATCAAATCCTTGGCAATCTGGGATCCGAGAACGCCTACAACAATTGGTTTCTTTTCGTTCTTGTACTTGTCTATAACATCCACAACCCCTACACCCATTCTTGGAGTTTGGGGCAATGGATATACTATGATTCCATCAACATTTTCATCATTTTCAAGAATACCTATAACCCTGTCAAAGTCAGCTATACTACCATCTGCGGTCAGATCTATCGGGTTATTCGCTGATGCAAAGGGGACTATGACTTCTTTAATCTTCGATTTGGTCCCGTCTGAAAGCTTCGCCATTTTCAGTCCTACCCCATTAACGCTGGAAGAGACATAATCTGCAGTTATAACTCCCACTCCTCCCGCAGTTGTAAGTATGGCAATTCTGTCACCTCTTAGCTTGCCGGAATATGCCAGGACTCTGCCATAGTCTATCATCTCAATTTCATCAAAAGCCCTTACCGCACCCGATTGGGAAATTGCACCGTCAACAATTGCATCATTTGATGCCATTGCCCCAGTGTGTAGAGATGCTGCTACTGCGGATTCCTGAGTTCTTCCGGATTTCAGGATAATGACTGGCTTTTCCTGGCTTACCAGTTTTACCTTGTCGAAAAACTCTCTGCCTTTCGGTACGCTCTCCAAATACACTACGATGCTTTTGGTGTTCTTATCAGAAGCAAAATAGTCAAGAAGCTCTACCTCGTTCAAATCTATTCTATTTCCAAGATTGAGGAAAGCTGAAATTCCAACATTATATTCAGACACCGCGTCCATGGTGAGAAGCCCAAGAGCCCCACTCTGAGACACGAATGCGATATTTCCTTTCGGAAGGAATGATATCATTCCTCTGGAAGTGAGCGATGTATTCACCCCTGAATGGGGGAAATACACTCCGAGAGTGTTTGGACCAATTATTCTTGTAGATGTATTTGTTATGAGGCGCTTCATCTGCTGCTCCCTTTCTTTACCTTCCTTTCCAAGCTCAGAAAAACCACCGGCAATTACAATCACAAAATTAACTCCCTTTTTGACACATGTGCTCAGAGCTTCATAGACACGATTGGCAGGAAGAGCTATGACTGCGAGATCAGGCGCGGACTCAAGATCATCCATGGAAGGATGACATTTTAGGCCCATTACTTCAGGACTTGAGGGATTTATCGGAATAATTTTTCCAGCATAGCCCGAATCTATCATGTTTCTCAAGACTGCATTCCCTATTTTCGAAGGATCCTGAGACGCTCCAATTATGGCAACAGTCTTCGGGTAAAAGAGATTATCAAGCATAAAATATCAACGGCAAATCACCTATAAATGTTCTCTCATTGCAACACTGTGGGAAACTGCATGATTTATGGCGAGAACATAACAGAGAATACATGACCTATTTCAAAATTGATTACAACAAAACTTAATACTTCAACTATGTACAAGAAAAAGAGGATATTTTATGGATTATCGAAATATAGAGGTTGCCAGAAACAATGCTGTTGCCACAGTATATTTTAACAGACCGGACAGCCTGAATTCTTGGAATGAAGCACTGGTTGACGAATTAACCAATTTTCTTAACGATTCTAAATATGATGACAACACAAAGGTCATAATTATTACAGGTAAGGGGAGAGCCTTCTCGGTCGGAGGCGATCTGCAGGAATTTCTTGCTTTCGATGCAAAGGGAATAGAAAGGTTCAACAGGAAAGTTATAGACCTATTCAGGCTGATGGAGCACGTAAGGAAGCCAATAATAGCTGCTGTAAACGGTCACTGCAATCTGGAGATTATTCAGGCAGCAGATATTGTTGTAGCATCAAACAAGGCAAAATTCGGTTTGCCTGAAGTGAATGTTGCAATCAGTCCTGGTGCGGGAATACTTGTCAGATTGCCAAGAGCTGTTGGAAAACTTAAGGCCAAGGAGATTGCATTGCTGGGTGAATGGATGACTGCTGATGTTGCGCTGTCACTCGGCCTTGTCAACCGGGTAGAAAGTCCGGAAGAGCTAATGAAAAAGGTAGAAGAAATAAGCTTTGCTCTTGCAGAGAAGGCACCAATGGCTGTGGGAGCTATCAAGGCCGTGGTAAACAACGGCTCTGAGATGAGCATAGATGAAGGCATGGAATATCAACTGAAAGAAAATTCATCCCTGTTCTATACGGAAGACCTCAAAGAGGGAGTGAAAGCCTTCCTGGAAAAGCGTAAGGCAAACTATAAGGGAAGATGAGAAACAAAGAATTGCGTTTCTATTGATGTTATGCAGAAGAGTTGGTTGAATCTTGCTTTTCTGCAGATGCATTAATTGCCTCATCTTTCTGATACATATTTGATGTGGGTTTATGAAGAGGATGAATGGAGTGTTTGGTTAACTACTATGGGCGGGAAAAAGGATGGCTTAGATTATGTTTGAAAAAAATTGGGTAGAAGAATTCACATCAGAATATGACGAGAACTATTATACAGATGTCTCTGAAAAGGGGGAATTTCCTGAAAAATTCTGGCGATCTCTCGGAGAGCAGAACAAATTTGGCCTTCTGGTGTCAAAGAAAAACGGAGGTTCGGACATCAGCTTCACAGAGTTTGTTAAGAGCATTCTGGATATGAGCTCAAAAGTGGGCACTTTGGCTTATTATTTTGTTGCACAGAATCTTTCTGCAAAGTTATTCGACGACTATGGAACTCAGAGGCTGAGGTCTTTCCTGCCTGAAGTAATGACTGGTAAATCTAAAGTGAATCTTGCACTGGCCGAAGAACAATCAGGCGCTGACGCCCTCAGCATAAAAACCAGAGCAACACTGGCTGAGAATGGAGACTACGAAATAAGCGGTGAAAAGTATTGTGTCACAAATGGCAAAAATGCTGATTATCTGATGGTAGCAGCCAGGACTTCAGACTCAGTGGAGAAAAAGAGCCATGGCCTTACCGTTTTTGTCATAACACGCAAGCAGCCAGATAGGATAAAATTCAAAGAACTTAAGAAAATGGGGCTGAACTTTCTTCCCCTTTATTCTATTTCGTTTGACAGGATAAGAATAGACAGAGAATCAATTCTGGGGGAGCCTGACAGGGGCTGGTCAATATTATCCAAGACTTTTGCCGCTGACAGACTTGCGCTGAGTGCAATGTTCATTGGCATGGGTAACATGGCTTTATCGAGAGCATTGGCTTATGCCAGAAAAAGAGTCGTTTTCGGCAGAGAGATAGGGACAAACCAGGGAATCCAGTTTCCTCTCTCAAAAGCATATGTGGAACTTTCAGCTTCCGAGACTTATCTTGAGCACGGTGCTAGAATGGTTGATAGCGGTGAGATAGGAAGTAATCGCGATCTTCCCATGGGTGTTTATTATCACTCCGTCAAAGCTTCTTCCTCAGCGATTGACGCTTCGTTGCAGACTCTTGGTGCAAGCGGCTACCTGTCGGGAATGGTGGAGAAACTGTACCGTGACATACGATACTACAGAATGGGCCCGATCTCTGAACAGCTTGCACTTGTAAGTATAGCGGAAAAAACTCTGGGTCTTCCCGGAGTGAGGGAGTGATTCGGCTGGTGAAATTTATAAATTTTAAAGCATCAGACTCTGTCTCTGATATGGGAGAGTTCATGGATTATCTGGAGAGAGATCTGATAAGAAAAACAGAATTCGTACTTCCGATGAGGCAAGTAATTACAATCGAGGAATCAACATCATTGTGGCTTTCCATGCCTGTTGCAGACCTTACCAGGGATGTATTTCTGGTGAAACTGGTATCCGAGTACAAGAAAAACCAGAAAATTTCACTTCCTAAATCAACTGGTTTGACCATGCTGGCAAAAGCAACCACTGGTGAAATTCTCGCAATTCTGGACTCAAATTATGTAACCGCGCTAAGGACGGGGGCTCTGGCGGGATTGTGCGCAAAATATATATCCCGTGCTGACGCCACTACTCTTGGGGTCATAGGATCAGGGCTTGAGGCTTTCTTTTTGACAAAAGCAATGCTCGTGTCCAGAAAATTGGAAAAAGTAGTGGTATTTAGTAGGGATCCCTCCCATAGAAAAGATTTCGCGGACAGGATCGGGAAGCTTGGTTTTGACTCATACGATGCTGCAAGCGCGAATCATGTAGTGGATCGTTCAGATATCCTCATAGTTGCAACAGACTCAGAAGTTCCCGTGATTGATGGCAACCACATAAAGGAGGGGTGCCATATTTCAAGTATTGGAACGCTTCCTGATCGGAAGGAGCTTGATCTTACCACCCTTGAAAGGGCTAATTATGTTATACTCGACAAGACAGAATATGTTCTCAAAGAAGCTGGGGACATAATGGGTGCAGTAAATGAGGGTATTCTGAAATTAGAAAACTTAGTGGAACTGGAAAATATATTGTCAAAGAAAGTTGAAATTCCCAGGAAGGAAAATGACATTACCGTGTTCAAGTCCGTTGGATATGCAACACTGGATGTCATATCTGCGAAGTACATCTATGAAAAGGCTGTGGTCAACAAAAGGTATGTTGAACTGGAAATGTGAATCCGGATCGTTGATCGCTATCAATTTTTCCACGCCGCTTTCCACGTGCCGGACAATTTTGATTTGCGACATATAAATTAGAGAGATTGGACAGTTTTGACACCCATAAAAATAAATACCGTTCCAATGCTAACTTTTATTGAATGTCTAGAGCGGCTGAGAATCGTGCAGAGAATCTGCAATATATTACTTTAGCAAGAGAGAACAGGAAATATATTGGAACTCCTGTGCCAAGAACATTTGACGGTTATGATAAGGTCAGGGGGTTTGCGGAGTACATAAATGATATTGAATTTCCCGGTATGTTATATGCTTACATCATGAGAAGCCCGATCTCCCATGGTATTATCAAGAGACTGGATTATGAGAAGCTTTTAATGAGAGATCATGTAAAAGCGGTAATTACCGGCAAGGACACAGGGTTCAACAATATAGGTCCCCTAAAAGACAATCCCCCGCTGAAATATCCGAAAATAAGATCAATCGGCGATGAGATTCTGGCACTCGCCACAACCGATCTGGAAAGGGTCAGTAGAGACGTACAGGAAGATGTAGAAATAGACTATGAACAGATAGATGGTGTATTTGATACAGAACAGGCTTTAAAAAATGGCGCACCTCTTGTTCATGAAGAGATCGGCAGCAATGTGGCAAGGATTAATTTCAATGTTGAATCAGGATCCATTGAGGAGGGTTTCAGGCAGAGTTACCTTATCAGAGAAGATGAATTTGACATTCCCCGAGTCGCGTTTTCACCTCTAGGGACTTTAGGTGCGGTTGCAACTTTCGACGAGTCGAGAAATCTTGTTTTGATCTCAAATACACAGCAGCCTTTCCAGCTAAAAAGAGAACTTGCAGAGGCACTTAATTATGATCCTTCAAAGATCAGGATAGTTCAGCCTTACATAGGCGGAACCTTTGGCAGAGGTATGGCACTGTATCCATTTGAGGTTATTACTGCTGCTCTGGCACTCAAAACCGGAAGACCGGTCAAGATATTGTTTAACCGCACAGAGGATTTCAAATTCTCACCAACAAGACAGCCTGTCAAGATAAAGATAAAAAGCGGAGTCGGCAGAGATGGAAAGATGCTGGCAAGAGACGTACACGCAGTACTGGATACAGGGGCATATGTTTCATGGGGAGCGTTTGATGCGAGAGTAATGGCTTCAACGGTTACGGGTCTTTATAAAGTCTCTAATGTGAGGTTTGACGCTAAGGCAGTATATACAAATAACATTTATACTGTAAATATGAGGGGTGCCGGAAATCCGCAAATGGACTTTGCACTGGAATCCCACCTGGATATGCTGGCGAATGAATTAGGCATGGACCCGCTTAAATTCAGGCTCATCAACTCACATCAGGGCGATTATATGACTCCGCAGGGAATGTTCATCAGAAACTCGAACCTTAGGAATGCTCTGGAAAAAGCCGCTAAGGCCATCGACTGGAAAGGCCCGCATATGCTGGAAGGGCATGGACCAAAAAAGCTAGGCATTGGCTTTGCAGGATTGATCCACGTTGGCGGAGGGGCGAGAGTATACCACACAGATGGGAGTGGAGCCGTGGTGAAAATGGACGACTATGCAAACATTACTCTTTTCACCGGAATCAGTGAACTGGGCCAGGGTTCAATACAGTCACTCACTCAGATTGTGGCCTCGGAAATTGGGGTCCCGCTGAGCAAGGTAAGTGTTATCTACAAAGGAGACTCTGAGTTAAGGCCCTGGGATACTGCAACCCATGCAAGTAGAGGCACGTTTGTAAACGGAGGAGCAGCCCAGAGAGCGGCAAGAAAGCTTAAGGCTGAGATCATTGCGGATGCTGCCGTGTTTTTCAAGACGGATGTTCAAGACCTGGTAATAGAGGAGGGAATCATAAAATCCTCGTCAGATTCTTCTATTTCCGTGGACCTTGGAAAATTTATCAGGAAGATGCATTTCAGTGAGGGCGGAAAAACATATTTCAGTTATTACTATTTTGATCCGGATACTGAAATGGCGGACCCGAAGACGAACAAGGGAAATATCTCTTCGGACTATGTCACAGGCGCCACTGCAGCACTGGTCGAGGTCGATACCGAAACAGGCATTGTGAGACCATTGAAACTCGTCATTGTGAATGATTGTGGCACAATAATAAACCCCAGTGGTGCAAGAGGTCAGATAATTGGCGGTGCAGTCCAAGCAATAGGACACACATTATTTGAGGAACTTGCCATTCAGCACGGTGAAGTTGTGAACACCGGGTTTTCTGATTATGAAGTCCCGGGAATAACCGAGGTACCGGAAATACAGGTGGAATTTATTGAAACCGGAAGCCGGGAGGGTCCCTTTGGAGCTAAAGGAATCGCTGAAATGGGAATAATAACCGTCTCGGGAGCCATAAATAATGCAGTATTTGATGCAACCGGAGCACGGCTGAAACAGCTACCTCTGTGGAGTGAAAGAGTTCTGAAGGAGATTGAGAAAAGCGTAACGCAAACCACGAGATAGAGATTAAGGTGGATATTACATGTTAGATACTATTATTAGCTACATAAATCAGGGAACAGAGAAATTTGATACTCATTACTGGGTAGAGAAGGATAAGAAGGCCGAGTTTCCGGACGAATTCCTGGAAGTGATAAGAAATCTGGGCCTTACCACACTACTGCTACCTGAAGAATATGGAGGAAGCGGATTGTCCATTTCTGATTATGTAAAGATCGTGTGCCACACATCTTCCATGCACGGTGTCGCAGCTGGTGATTTGATTATGGCTTACAATGTATTCGGCGCATTTGCCATATCTTCACTGGGGTCGGAAAAGCAGAAGGAAAAACTTCTTCCAAAGATAGCAAGAAACGAAATGATTTCTTCGATCGCAATAACTGAACCCAATGCCGGAAGTGATACATTAAATATTTCAACTCGTGCAGATCGGTCAAAGGGGGAATTTGTGCTTTCTGGAAGAAAGATCTGGATAACAATGGCGCACATCTCCGATCTCATGCTGGTTCTCGCGAAGACAACAAAGGAGAAGACCAGAAGCACAAAAGGTCTGACTCTTTTTGCAATCAACCCAAAAGAGCACAGTGGTATCACTACATCCAGAATCGATGATATTGCTCTCAGATCTCTGGGCTCATGCGAAGTGTTCTTTGATAATGTAACCGTTTCAGAGGATGACATACTTGGTGAGGAGGGGGGAGGGTGGCACGCCCTTACGGGCATACTTAACCTGGAGCGGCTTTCCACGGCCTCCATTTCTCTCGGCACCGGCGAGTTAGTACTGAAAAGTGCGACGCAGTATGCAAAAGACAGAACACTTTTCGGGAAGCAATTGGGTGCAAACCAGTCCATACAGTTTCCACTCGCGCATGGGAAAATAATGCTTGAAGCGAGCCGGCGCATGATTGAAGAAGCTGCCAGAAAACGTGATGCTGGTGAGGATGGAATGTTTGAAGCCAACGCGGCTGCATACCTGTCTGCAAACTCAGCCTATGCGCTGGCAGATCACTCGATGCAGGTCTTTGGCGGCATGGCGTTCTCTGTCGATATGGGTATTGAGCTCCATTGGAGAAACCTTAGGCTTTTCAGAGTCGGGCCAGTGCCAGAGCAGATGACGCTATCGCTGATTGGACGCCATACTCTTGGACTGCCACCATCATTCTAACCCCTTTTTAATGCACAATCCGAGGGTAAGAATCTTGTTGTGACAATAATACCTTAGCCATACACCGTTATAGAAAGCTCCAAATAAGTAATCCAAGTTCGAGAAATATTAACTGCAAAAATAAATAGGGGGGAAAATAATCATTCAGAAATATCTTCCAATTTCCGTCCCGTCGCCCTGATGCCGAATAGAACTATAATTCCACCAATGATGGCCATTATTCCGAGCATCAGATATGTGTTGAAAAACCCACTGGTTTTGCTGCTCTCGAATACCGCCAGTGCGAGGGGTATTGAAAATACCGGCGCCAGATGACCAAGTCCGTCGGTGGCAGCAACGCCATTGCTCCTTGCCCTTGTTGGGAAGTTCTCAGCTGCATAGATGTAAAGCATTGTTGCAAGGAATGTATTGGAAAGGGCACCTGCAAAGTCAGATAATATAACTTCAGCAACGTTAAGCTTTATAGCCAAACCGAACATTGAAAGACCCTGAATTATGAACAGAACTGATATCAGGTATTTCCTTTCCAGATGTTCAGAAAAGATAAACGACGAGAAAGAGCCAATGGCGTATCCCAAGCTTCCCAGGCCAACAACCAAAAGGCTGAGTACTATGGTATAACCTGAGGCTGCTAGCAACGAGGTCGTGAGTGCAAGGAACGGATACGTGTACACGTAATAAAGAAAGAACACTACCAGAACTAGAATCACCCTTGGACCGTGTTTCCTACTGAAAAGCTCCATCAATGGAACCTTTTTCTCACCAGAAACAATCATTCCCCTGGATGGGCTTGGCGGAGGGAGTTCCTTATGTTTCTCCGTATAGTCTTTTTCAATTATATCCAACAGGTCTGAAGCCTCCTTTGCTCTTCCCTTTGAAAGCAGCCATCTGGGGCTTTCCGGCAAGCCTCTTCTAAAGAAAATTATGAAGAGACCGCCCAAAGCTCCAATGACAAAAAAGAGCCTCCATCCCCACGCAAATGCTGGGATCACCAGAAACCCGACGAAGGGACCAACTCCTGCGCCAACAAATCCGAAAAATGTGCTGAGACTCTGAAATTTTCCCCTCACGTGTGAGGGGGCAAGCTCGCTAAGGAAAGCTGCCGCAATGGCCAAGTCCGCTCCTATACCCACTCCTGTCAGAAATCTCCAGACATATATCCACACCACAGCAGTGGAAGTCGCAGTAAGCAGAGATCCAACTGAATACGATATGAGTGAGATTGCGAGTCCTTTTTTTCTTCCCAAGGAATCAGATATGTGTGAAAAAACGAATGCGCCGAACACGTACCCAAGCAACGATACAACGGTACCCTCTCCTGCAATTACCTGGCCTGCAATCCCAAATTCTTTTCCAATAGCAGGCGCAGCCACACCTATAGTCAGAACGTCGAACAGGCTAAAAAAGTAGGCCGCTCCGACTATAATTAACACTGCATACGGCCATGGCCAGCTTGGGAAGCGTTCTAGTCTTGCACTAACCTGATAATCTTGTGTTTCTGTCATGTTATCCTCCTTGGTTATTCATACTACAATTTTCAATTTATAAATGTTTCCTTAGCCTGAAGTGTGGTTCCTAATTGTCAGACATTAAAATAGCCGCTTACATTGGATGGTTGGTAAGTATAGTGTGTAGCACACCAGCCTATATATCACCAAGCAGGAGTACAGGAATGTATTTCATCGGAAACGACCGGAGATGAGATCGTGTCTTACGATCTTCTGAATCCGGGATTTCTCAAGAACTGGGTGATCCTCTCTGGGGAGATCAACAGGAGGAAGAAAGGAAAACCGTTCAGATCACTGCAGTCATTGACACAGGCCACTGCAACAGGAATTTCCCG
>JAJZKX010000037.1 GCA_021850745.1 Thermoplasmata archaeon | reverse complement strand
AGTGGCTATGTCAAATTCTCCTGTCACTTCATAAGCCTCTTCGACAGCGTCGAGCAGACAGAGTTCACGAACAACCTCTTCCACTTTCGTGGTGTCCACAAAAATATCGACTATTGCCGTCACTTGCTTTTCGTTTCCAGATTCCATTCCGACAGTCATCGCTCTGCCCCGTTGATTCCTGTGGGGTATTAATATATTTGCATATTAATCTGCAAAGCGCTAAATAATAACGACTATTGCAGGCTCTGCCAAATATGGTATAAATACTGCAATCGACGTGATTTTTTATACCCGTGATATCAATGCACATGACTGTTTGGCGGTTGCCACCTGGCTTTCAGCCTGTACCTGGCAAAGGCAGACAGGCGAAGCCTGAAAGCAATGAGACTCAAAGCTCCAATCCTCGCGCAAATGCGATGAATCGGGCCAAAAATCAGTGCAATCCCACATTCTACAGTAAAAAGTACAAACAAG
Organism: Thermoplasmata archaeon; assembly: GCA_021850745.1. The sequence goes on along the minus strand of JAJZKX010000037.1, from coordinate 10,330 downwards.
TAGTACATGAGAATGCAAATGCCATCAACAGAAGGGAGGCGTCGATATTATTGGAAATTGGCTTTACAGGCACCATTATTTCATAACATGGCCCGGACATAATAGGATAGAGACATTCTCCTCGCTACCGAAACACTTTACTTAATGTCCCTAACATCGTAAGATAACGGCTAATCTCCATAAATGCGATAATTAATGCAAGGTGTTGAAGAATGTGCTATTATTGCCATTATGGCTGCGGATGCTACGATCCTGAGTATTCCCCAAGGTATCGCCGCCCCCGGTATGGGCATTATTATTATGATGAACCATTGCCAAGGGAAGAAAGGGAAGACCTGGAACAGGCGATTTGGGCACTGGAGCAAAGGCTTAAGGCTATTGAAGCCAAACTGGCTGAATCTGGCAAGTAATGGGTCCGGGACACGGAGCACATCGGTTTCTTCCATCTGGTACCGCGGTATCTCCTGGAAATGTTCAGCAAAGGCGGGAATGCCCCACCAGCCTTGCATGCCAGAAACATTTTTTATCAACCAATTGGTTAATTCAAAATGCATGATGCAACATTAGTCGTTAGAGCGGGGAAGCCAAGGCACTCTCAGGGGGAACCGTTCCTGCCTGGACCAACATTCGCAGGTAGTTTCCATCTTGAGGGAGAACCCTCTTCATCTCCTTTCTACTATGGCCGCAACCACAATCCAACATGGGCAAACTATGAGCGCGCACTTGGCCTTCTCGAAGGCGGAGACGCCGTGGTTTTTTCATCAGGAATGGCCGCAATAACTTCTGTTTTCAGTGTGGTGCTGTTGCGCAATGGCGGCAAATGGCAAAAGCCTCCAATGCTAGTCATGCCATCGGACTCATACTATGGTGCAAGGAAGCTCGTTGAGCAGCACTTCGCACCACTGGGCATTTCAGTCAGGTTCATCCCTACCAGGGATATGGGAAAGGGCAATTTTCCGGAAGGTGCAACTATTATCTGGGTTGAAACTCCTAGCAACCCAGAACTGGATGTATGTGATTTATCAGAGATTATCAGTGCTGCACACAATTCAGGGGCTCTTGTTGCAGTTGACAACACGACGGCCACCCCTCTTGGCCAGAAACCATTGGAGTTCGGTGCAGATTTCAGCGTGTCAAGCGACACAAAGGCAATGGCTGGGCACAATGATCTGATCCTGGGCCATGTTGCAGCCAGAGAACCTAAGTGGACTGAGATGTTGAGGGCATTTCGCTCACAGCAAGGGGCAGTGCCTGGACCAATGGAGATTTGGCTAGCCCACCGTTCCCTCGCGACCCTTGAACTCAGGCTCTCAAGGCAGTGCAATAATGCAATGGAAATAGCAGGGTACCTTGTAGAAAGAAAAGAGGTCAAGTCTGTGCGCTATCCAGGACTTCCCGATGATCCAGCTTTTGAAGTAGCATCAAAGCAGATGAAATATTTCGGGCCCGTGGTCAGCTTTGTTCTGGAAAGCAAATCCCAGGCGGATCGGTTTCTGGAGTCTTGCGAACTGGTTGAGAGCGCAACAAGTTTTGGTAGCGTTCATACAACTGCAGAAAGGAGGGCTAGATGGGGTGGGGACAATATCTCAGAAGGATTCATAAGGCTAAGTGCAGGGTGCGAAGATATAAGGGATATCCTTGAAGACATTGCCCAAGCGCTCGATAAAGCATCAGCAAAGTAGTGCTGTAAGTAATGGTTGGCTTACAGCAAAAAGGAGGCCCATATTCCATGAAGCAAAGTGATCAACTTTTACTATCTAGTGCGAATCCGGACATAGAACAGATGGGGCTGCCCGGATTTGGACCGGAGTCTCAGGCTCCCAAAGCCCGTAGGATACCAAGCTACCCCACAGCCCCATTGGGATTTAGTAGAGCGCAGACTCAATAAAAATTTAACGGACATTCAGGCTAGTCAAATGTAAGCCTAGCGACTTTTGATTCTAAGGATAATTGTTTCAACCAAAGAAAGTCGTATGGAGACATCTCATCTCATGGGCCCCCAATTCAAAGATTCGGCTCTTTGTATTTGTAAGGCAGGAGGTCTCTCATGAAAACTTTCTTCAACCCTTCTGCGGTCTTAATGATAACCTTTGTTTCAGGGTCATAGTCTGTAATCATCTCCCTGCACATACCGCATGGCGATACAACCTGGAAATCAGGTCTCCCCCGCTTCTTGTTTGGGTGCTTCACTGCAACTATTGTATCCAGTTTTTCGTGGCCGGCCATTATTGCATTTGCCATAGCGATGGGCTCAGCGCAGATTGAGATCCTCCCCACAGTGGCATCGAAGTGTATCGAGGAAAACACCTGGCCATCTATGGTCCTCAAGGATGCACCTATGCTGTGCCAATCCTCTTTGTAACCCTTCTTTATGGCTTCCTCTGCAGCCTTTATAAGCTTCTTATCTTCATCAGTAAGTGGGAATTCCTTGAATTCAGGCATACCAGAGGTACTTCAAGATAAGAGAAAAAACTGTCTCAGGAAATTCAAAATAGGTTCTTGGGATTCCAGGATGCCACGATGATGAATTCAGCCTAGTCTGATAGGATGATGAACGACGGGCAGACTGAGTGGTGCTTTCTTTTATGAGGTACTAAGGAAATGGCTGTTTTGAACCACAATTGCGAATGAAAGCAATAAATACAACTAGATGATTTTGGAGCAACATATGCGGAATGGCGTTTCCGCATTAGATGAAACCGCCAGCGGAAAACTGGCTAATGACGCCTGCGAAAACGTCTGGTGGTTGGCATAGAATATATAACGTTAATTGAAACGCTCCTGCAGTACTTCTTCGTTGTGGGATTGTCTCCGCTTTTTGCAGGCATATTCCACAGGGCAAAGAGTATTATTGAATCCAAGAAAGGACCAAGCATTTTCCAGCCATATTACGACCTTGCTAAGTTATTGAAAAAAGAGACCTTGAAGCCGTCAGGTTCCGGAATAATTTTCATCTATGCACCATATGTGGCATTCGGCATTTACTCCCTGATTTCCATAATTATCCCTGTTCTCATCCCCGCCCCTATTTACTTCACAGCTTCCGCGGACTTTCTTGGTGGGGCTATCATGTTTTCCCTTGCAGCTTTTGTCAAGGTTGCTGCAGCCATGGGAAGCAACAGCAACTACTCTGCCCTTGGGGTTTCCAGGATGCTTTCATTCAACTTCCTCTCGGAAGGTACCCTAATAACTGTCTTTTTTGCAGTTTCCCTGATCACAGCAACAAACAACCCCTATACAACAAACCACTTTCTGGCAGCCAATCCCCTCCAGAACATTTCTATTGTCCACATTTTCTCCACACTCGCTTTCTTCATGCTGTTTCTCTATGAGACCGGGAAGTTGCCTCTTGAGAGCGCAGGGCTCCAGGAGCTCGGGATGATTGATGAGGCTGCAAATTATGAGTACAGCGGAAAATTGCTTGCCATAAACAAGTGGAACAGCTACATCAAGCAGTATCTTCTTGGGTCAGTACTCCTGAATGTTTTCCTTGTCCCATGGGGACTCAGTGCGGCATCTCCCTGGTTCCTCCTCGATATTCCAGTGATGTTTGCCAAATGGTTACTGCTTATTGGAATAGTGCTTGTTGTGGAGACGACCCTTGCCAAGCTGAGGCTTTTCAGGGTACTGGACTACCTCGCAACAGCCTTCACATTTTCCATACTTTTCCTGATATTCACTGAGGTGATTGTATGAGCACTTTTGTGGAAGAGTTGCTGTTTCCTCTCTCAAGCCTCATTCTGGTCACTGCATTTTACATGCAGGGGCAGGAATTCATAAGGCCGATGATACGCGGGCAGCTGGTCCAGTCAATTCTCCTCGCAGTGATATCGGTCATGATGGGAATAATAACTGGTGATGCGGATTTCATCATCCTGGCTGCACTCCTTGTGGTACTGCGGGGATTTCTGATTACATATTTCCTTGAGAAGGGGATCATGAAAAGCCAGGTGCACCTTCACGAGAAGCATGTGAGCGTTGCCTACCTTTTCCTCATCAGCCTTATATTTGTGCTTACGGCAGTCCTTATTGTCTATTCGGTTGTATTTTCTGGCATCAGGACAGAGTCAATTACGGGAAACCAGGGAATTCTGGTATTTCCGCTTGCTCTCTTCTTTCAGGGGCTTTTCCTGATAGCTTCCAGGAGAACCACTTACGCACAGATCATGGGATACATAGAGGAGGAGAATGCAATTGTGCTCTTTGCAGTGTTTCTCCTCCCAATACCTCTACTCATTGAGGCCAGCGTTTTCCTCGACGTGCTTGCCCTGGTTGTAATCTCTTCTGTAGTAGTGGTAGAGAAGTTCACCCACGAAAGGGTGGTGGAGCTGAGAGGATGAGCCTGGTTTTCATTCTCCTGATAATTACGCTCATACTCCCGCTGCTCTCCTACCTTGGGTACTTTTCAAGGGTGCCGAGGCTCGACAATGCAATATCTCTGGCTAACGTTGCCCTGGCCCTTTACCTGTATGAGTTCATTCCATACGCGGGGCCGTTCTATGTTGATTTCACAACATGGGTATTCATTCTCATGGTGACATCGATCCATCTTCTGTCCCAGGTCTATTCCAAGAGTTACTTCAGGAATCAGGAGATCTGGATCGGGGAGAACCTGTTCAATCTTCTCCTGGCCCTATTCACCACTTCAATGCTCTTCTCCCTGGAGATAAACAACCTTGGACTGATGTGGGTTGGCATTGAAGCCACCACTATTTCATCAGCGCTTCTGCTCATGACGGAGAAAACAGAAACCTCCGCGGAAGCCACCTGGAGATATATTGTAATTGTGTCTGCAGGTGTAACATTTGCCTTCATCTCAATCATTCTCATCTATTACTCAATCGGGACCCTTCAGATCTCATCAATTCTTGCCATGAAGGCTGTCCCTACACTTACGCTGAATGTAGCAGTTGCCATAGCCCTCATAGGCTTTGGGACAAAAGTAGGAGTGTTCCCCGTGCATACATGGCTTCCAGACGCTCATAGTGAAGCCCCATCTCCAATAAGCGCCATGTTTTCCGGGGTACTCCTACCAACTGCATTATACGTACTTTATAGAATTTATGAAATTGACCCGTTGAGGGACCTGTTTGTATGGGCGGGTGTCATATCTGTCATTGCAGCGTCACTGTTCCTGGGGTACCAGACACGTTACAAGAGAATGTTTGCCTATTCCACCATGGAAAACATGAATATTGCGCTGGTGGGAATGGCTGTTGGAGGGCAATATGGCCTGATCGGGGCTTTGCTCCTACTCCTTTCCCACAGTTTCGGAAAGGCTGGTGCTTTCTATTCGTCAGGAAGCATCCTGAGATACACCGGAAACAAGATGATCGATGGCGTCCGCGGACTCTGGAAATCCATGCCTGAAACCTCAAGCGCCCTTCTCCTCTCATCATTTGCCGTCACTGGGACCCCTCCTTTCGGGACGTTCTTTGGCGAATTTCTCATATTCTATTCACTTTTCACTGTGCATTATTATGCACAGCTTGTGCTGCTGCTCTTCTTCGTCATGGCCGCATTCATTTCCGTCAATTACAACATAACAAAGATGGTCTTTCACGGGGAAGCTGAAAAGAATGGGGAAGAGGAACCGGTCATGTCGGGCCTTGCACTGCTTTCCTCCGCAATTCCCCTGCTCATTGGAATCATTTACGTGGTGGTGACTATCGGTGCATTATAAGTTTGGAGAACCTGCAGGAAGATACCTCGGCCCAGGAGGCGGATACCATGTGTACTCTGGTAGCATTTCGGAAGCAGCCCCACAGGGATACGGGGACATTCACGTGCACAAAATGGCGGCGGGGGAGTTCAACTTCCAGTATGGGCCCTCCACAGGAGGCCTGATGGAATCTGTTGGAATCAGCCTCACCACTCCCGGGGAACTGATCAATTCTGTTGGCGTTGACCCATACTTCAAAGCAAGGGAGCTGAAGCTTAAGGGGCAGGGCATTGAAACAGCCCTTCTCATGGTTGAAAGGATCAACGGCTTTCATGCCGCAAGCAATTCATTGGCTTTCCTCATGGCAGTGGAGGATGCACTTGGCATCGAAACCAGCGAGGAGGTGCAGAAGGCAAGGATACTGCAGCTCGAACTTGAGCGCATAAGGAGCAACCTTGAGGTCATGAAAAGGATGTGCGAACCAGCAGGATTTGGCGTCCCTACAAATCAGCTTGGGTACCTGAGGGAGAAGGTCTCACGGATAATTTCATCGGCATCAGGACACCGTTTCTTCTTTGGAGTTAATGCCCCAGGCTATGCATCAATTGCATATTCTGGAATTAATGAAAAACTCAATGTGGCCAGGCAGGAGTTTGAAAGGATATTTTACGCGCTGCTGGAATCAAAGATATTCCTCAACAGGCTTCAGAACAATGGGGTAACTAAGGACCAGTTCCTTAGCGGCCCTGCTGCCAGGGCTTCCGGCCTGAGATACGACTCACGGCTAGACTCAGGGCTCCTTCCATACGGTGACACACCTTTCTTCCCGGCAGTAAGGGAGGAAAAGGACTGCTTCGGCAGGTTCAGCGTAAGAGGTGAGGAGATCCTGAACTCAATCGACATCATTGCATCACTTGGCAACCTCAGGGAAACGGATAGGCATGTAAGCAAAGCAGGGGATGGGGAGGGCTGTGCCCGGCTGGAAAGTCCCCAGGGGGACATCTTCTATTATGTGAAGATCAGGGACGGCAAGCTGGAGGACATCTGGCACGTATCTCCAGGAGTGCTGAATGTAAGGGCATTCCAGGAATCCATGAAGGGGAACATATTCACTGACTTCCATTTCAACTGGGAAAGCTTCGGCATATGGATATCAGAAATCGGGGTGGTCATCAGATGAGCAACTTCTGGTTTGGCGAAGGCCTCCGGAAAGGGAGAAAAACAGAGAAATTCCCACTTGCCCCGCCTGAGGAGCCACCCCTTTGGCCATCTTACCTTGACGGGAACGCAGAGCCATACTGCCCGACAGAAGCTATAAAGGAAGGCATGTGGGACCCCGGCAGGTGCATTTTCTGCAGGCTATGCGAGCCCCAGTACAAGCCCACAGGGAAACAGGGCATATTCCAGGTGAGGAAAACCCAGCCGTTGCTGAAGAAGTCTTTCTACATTTACAAGCTGGACAGCGGTGCCTGTGGGGCATGCAATGTGGAACTTGGAACCATATTCGATCCCCAGTACGACGCAAACAGGCTCAACATTTTCATGACGAATACTCCTCGGCATGCCGACGCCATCGTTGTAATGGGCGTACAGACGGAAAGGATGAAGGAAGCCCTGAAGAATGCTTATGAGGCCATGCCTGAACCTAAGCTGATCATCTCCCTTGGGGCATGTGCTATTTCAGGGGGAATCATTGGGAAATCGCCAATGGAGAGGGAACAGTACCATGTGGAGATAGCAGGTTGCCCCCCTTCGCCTTACACAATACTTGAGGCCTTATCAAGGGCCAGGGGTGTTTGATTGCTTTCCTACATCGCCATAGCAATACTGGGCATTTCTGCACTGGCGGGCCTGTACTGGAAGCGCGGGGCATACTTTGGGATTATGGCTGGCTCTGCCTATTTTGCATGGTCGGGTTTCAACCCATTGGACCAGATGAGTTATTTCATACTCATTGCCTGCATCGTATGGATCCTGGTTTCGATCTACTCCATTTCCTATGATAAACACTATGGCAAGTGGCTTGCCTCTTCACTGGCCCTCATGATAATGGGTATGATGGCCATACTCCAGTCCACAAATTACCTTCTGCTCATAACTGGGTGGGAGACCATGTCCATACCTGCATATGTCATAGTCGGGATGAACAAGAAGGATAGCGGGCCTGCTTTCACTTTCATGATGTTCAGTGAATTCAGCACTATCCTTATTGTGGCTGGCGCGGCATACGCATTCTTCTCAACTGGAACCATAGACTTCTCGCTGAGTGCATCTTATGGCCCATTGCTTCTTATTTCACTGGGCGCACTCATCAAGATGGGAATGACGCCGTTCATGATAAGCGAATGGCTTCCCATTGCCCACGGGAACGCACCTGCAAATGCTTCAGCGGCCTTGAGCGCGACCATGACGCTCATGGGCGTTTACGTCATAATGAAGATGATCCTGCTCAGCCCGGATGTTATCTGGATAGGGTATCTCTTCCTTGCCATAGGATCCATCTCCATCCTTTTCGCTTCCATATATGCATACATTTCTGAGAACATGAAGATGCTCGCGGGATTCAGCACAATAGAGAACAATGCTGCAATCCTGTCTGCAATGGGGCTATACCTTGTCGCTTCTGAGCCAGTGCTAAGGCAGTTCATCTTCATGACAATAATCATATTCGCTATGGCTCACTCAATCTCCAAGACAGGGCTGTTCTTTTCCATCGGAAACTCACCTGGGGAGTACTTCGGTGAGAGTGATCACCCGACGTCCTATACTCAGAGGGTGGGGACAATGCTTACCACCATGTCACTCTCAGGGCTGTTCCCGACTCTTGGCGGACTTGCCACATGGATGCTTCTCGAGGCATTTTTCATGGAGGCTTACTCAGGGGGCGCCCCTGGAATGAGTGCCATAGTGATTGGTTCGGTAATTGCACTTGGGGAAGGCATGGCCACAGGCTCAATGATGAAAATCCTGGCATTCGGAAACCTCTTCCGCAGGGGCCTGGGCAGGAAGCAGGAGCCAAATCAGGCCATAATATCAGGAATTGGCATGCTGCTCATCTTCCTCTTCGCAATTTCCATCTTCATAGTATCAGGCCTGTTCATTTCAGGAATACCTGGGGTTCTTGTCTTCAACGGCTTCATGATCACTTCACGGTTTGGGGCCGCTGACTTCGGCCTTATCTCTCCAGATTATGTTTTAATGCTCATCACTGTTTTCTCGCTTTTGGCCTATGCCGTTTTCAGGAAACCGAGGCTGAGGGAAGTTCCGGTCTGGAACGGGGGTTCTGTTGAAGTGGACTCATACACCTCATACGCCTATTCCAACAACATACGCTTAATGCTGAGGAGAGTCCTGCGGACTAAGGCCGGCGCATTTGGGAGCGCTGTTACGGTCATAGATGTGTTCTGGCTCATAATGAATGACATTGGAAAGGGATACAGGGCAGTGAGCAAATTCATCACCCTTAGGATCATGAACAGTTCGATCAGCTGGTATATGATCTACATGATTGCGGCTTTCATGGTCATAATGATAATTGCGGTGGAATTCTAAAAAAATTATCTTATTCTTTTCAGCTCGAATGAACCGAGTGTAAGGTCTTTGTTGTTCCTGACCACTTCAATCCAGTCCCTGGATCGGGCTTCCTTCATTCCTCTGACCCTGAGGTATTCAACCGATGCTTCGCTCCTGAATTCTATAGATCCGTCCATGAAGTAATTCATGTTTTCATACAGGCTTCTCTGGAAAATGCCGTCCTCAATAAGGTACAGGGTCGTAGAGCCTTCCATCTTCCTCCTCTGTGAGAAATGCTGCAACGCCTTTGGGAACATCTTGTCCTCTGAGGACTGTGTGATCCATGCAGTCAGGGAAAAAAATACCATCCGGTATTTTCCCATCTTTGTAAGGACTGTGGTGCATATCTGGTCCATGGATTTCAGGAAATTGCTGATAATCCCAACATTGTCAAGGACAACAGCGTTCCTGTCGCTGCTTTCCATCTGTATGCTCTTGGAATATGCGTCCACAAACTTCAGGTGGCCGCTCTCCTCATAGGCCTCCGGCGAAATGCCAAGGGCGTAGAGGTCAGCCTTGACATCTGAAATGGGCTGGTCCAGCAGGACAACAATTACGGGGCAGGACTCCCGGAGCGATGAAACTATAAACCTGTCTGCAACAGAAAATTTCGAGCTGTATGGGGGGCCGCTGAGAAGTATGTTCGACGCCCGTGGATATCCTCCATGCAGGAGGTCATCCAGCCTGGAAAAGCCGGAAGGAACCCTTGCATTGCCTTCTGGTTCCTTGCTCTCAGAAGTGAGATCCGGAGAGATCTCCCTGATCGAGGTTTCTACTTTGTCAAGGAGGCTTCTCGTCTCCTCAAGTTCCTCCAAAAGCTTCCTCTTCTGTTCAAGGAGCTCCTGGAGCTTTCCGTCTGAAGATTCCTGCGGGGACTCGGTCATATCACTTTCCACTTGGGGCCCTGTATGTCCCGGAGACCACCCACGGTGGTTCTTTGGGATCAAAGGGTTCCATGCCCTCAACGGCGTTGGAGTTTACAATCTTTTCGTCTACGTCCACACCAATGCCGGGTTTTCCGGAAAGGGTAAATCTCCCTCTTTCCAGTTTATATCCGGACTTCACCAGATTTCGCTTCCAGTCAGGCCAGAACGC
>JAJZKX010000036.1 GCA_021850745.1 Thermoplasmata archaeon | reverse complement strand
CTGGAAGCAGCAAGGAAAGCCATCCTCATGAAATACTGGTCCCATGTTGGTCTTTCATTCTGCATAAAGTCATAGTTTGAAGCATTTAATAATGTTTTTCAGAGAGCTGCACATATTGCTGACCCTATATAATACACCTGGCTAGCATCACATCCTTCCAGAATTGAAGAAAACCAGTCTAATACTGTATTCATGAGCAATTTGCAATTAGTAGTCCACAGGAATCGGTAAAGATTTTAGTCAGAATTGCATTTCAAACTTATTGAACAACACTAGGACCATAATGGGAATACTTATAGTCATCCTCGGTTTCTATTTCTTCTTCTTCGTGCTGGATTATCTGGGAGGGGTGGTGATAGCCGTTGGAGCTTACTTCATGGCCACTGGGTTCAGGACGCCCTCTCACAGGCAGATTTCCGGGAAGGTAAATCAGGTAATTTACAGCAGCCTTATGGAAAGAGGTACGGAGAGAATAAAAACCGGGCAGCTCAGGACTACGCAGGAGCGATTTGTAGAGGTTCTGGATAAGCTGCAGGACATTCTTGGTTCGCAGAGTGATATGCCCGAACTGGGATATGACGCCATCTTCTTTCACTGCAGATCAGAAAGCGAAGCAACAACCCGGCTTAACCAGATTGAGGATAAAGGATTGAACGGGTCAATCATCCAGAACAAAAATGACTGGCAGATAAAGATTGATTTCTAAGGTTCAAAGAAATCTTTTTCTTGTTAGAGCCACGGCCCCCAACAGAACAGCTACAAGTGCACCCAGTGCCAGGTATGCTCCTACATCCTGTGGTGATATTAACTTGGATGCATTATTTAAGTGACGCAGCGGTGTCTGAAGACTTGAGTTCAGGAGCCAGATAATAAGAGGATCACCATTATGGATATTAACTGACAGTATTGCAGTATAATTGCCAGTGATTGCTATTGTGTAGTTCGAAATCGCGTATCCATTGATATAAACTCTGCTTGACAGTGCCTGCGATACCCTGCTGCCTGTAAGGTTGTTCAAAGGTACATATATGAGCATAGTTCCTTCACTTGTGTCCGAAGAATAGCTGATTGATACAGAGCCAGCTGTATTGTTTACCATAATCAGCGATATATTGGCAGATTCTACTGTGACGATGCCGTATGTTGAAAGTGCATAACGTGCAGGAATCAGGTCAAGAGCAAAATTGCGAGAAATATTCCCGCCTACGGAGAGATTGTAAGATTCCGGCATGTATTCTGATGCAGTAACTGAAGCTTTATACTGCCCTGCGGGAAGATATATCACGTAATAGCCCGATGAGTTCGTTGCGGCAGGTAATCCATTGAATAGTATCTCAGCGTTTCCTGGCATTATACGCCCTTGTATATCAAATGTAACAGATGATTGAGTAGTTATATTCAGGTATGTTTCCTTTCCTCTGTAAATAGCAAGTGAATATATCTCCGGAGTCAGATTATCCCCATATATTGAAACTACATATCTGCCCGCAGGAAGCGTTTCGTTGAACTTTCCACTTGAAACTGCTACAGGTATGCCGTTGGCTCTGATTATGGCGTTATTTGAATTAACAGTACCATTAAGATAACCGTAGTCCACCAAGGCCTCCAGGGTGATATTCAATGTCCGAGCGCTGCCGTAGCTTATGGAGAAGAAATCAGAATACGCACAGTATCCGGGAGCAGAATCCACAAGATAATATGTCCCGGGCTTGAGGTATATAGAACAAGTCCTATTGTCATCCAGGATCTTTTTCCCATTCAGGAACAGGGTGGAATTGATTCCTGAGATCACAACAAGCTCCCCATTCTTCATGAAACCGACTGTTATTGTAATATTAGAGCCGTAAACCCTGAAGGATCCGGAACCGCCTGAGTAAATGGAATCTGGCGTGCTGTAGTTGTAATGATAAGTTCCATTTGGAAGTTGAATGATCAATGAATCGCTTTCTGAGAAGTTATATTCGGTTGATGAGATGTTTAAATACCATAGTGTACCGGCAGGCAATCCGCTTTGAAACACATTCAGTACATACTTTATCTGGGTAAATTTCACCTTTATGCTAACAGGGGCGCCTGATATGCTCAGTTTACCGGAATTCGATATGGCCGAGTAACCGGGAATGGTCGAAACATTATAGAAATAAGTGCCATTCTGGAGAAGCAGCGAAATTGTATTCCCGGTTGAAGATTTGAGAATGCCGGACGTATTTATTGCCCAGTAAGAACCAGGCGGAAGTCCAGACTCTGTGAAATTTACCCAGTAACTGGAAACCGTGGTGATCCTAGTTACAGAATCAGGTAATATGGTGACAGTCCCGAAGCTCATTTTCTGTGACCCGGACACAAGATGCACATCATATGTGCCTGAATAGAGTGTTACGTTGGCTCCTTGGTTTTCATACGGAACTACTGTTGTATTGATATATAGCTGCCCCGAAGGCAAATTCGGAGATGATAGATTGAGAAAACCAGTGGTTGAAGTGTTATAGGCCATGTCAAGGGTTCCGGACCCGCTTTCAGCAGATATACCCGGAGTTCCAGATTCACTTGCCGGTGATGAGGCTATGGATACATTGGATATGCCCTCCGCTGTATTGCTTCCAAAATCATATGCATTAGACACTGCCTGATTATTGTAACCATTCCAATAGTCCAGCATCATGGAAACCCTTGAAGCCATGTCTTGCGTATCGCTTCCACCTCCTGGGCCACCCATTATGAATTCAGCGTCCATGGGGATATTGTCCGGCTTATAGGAAAATCCACTAACCTGAAATTCGGGAACATTCCTGACATTATTTGCAAACGTAAAGACGACTTTGTCGTATGTAACCCATCCATAACCATCGTTGTAACTGAAGTTAACCTGAGGGGACCCAATGGCGTCAAGGCTGGCGTTCATCCTCAGAGTAACTGTAGCTGGGTAACTGAGATCGACCAGATTACCAGGATCATTTTTGGGCACATAGTAGTAGAAGCCTATTCCACTGGAATCACCCACAGTTCCGTTACCAGAAACCGAGGAGTTCAGCATCCCGGATTGCGGTTGAGAGGAATTCCATATGTTGTCCAGAAACTGTATCTCACGGGAGGTTGTGTTTAATAACGCAACGTCCTGAACCCAGAATACATAACGATTTCCGGAGTTGATGAAAACTAGGTTCAGATTAAGCTGGAAACCCATGGAATCTCCTGGCCAGCTTGAGTTAAAGGTTGATATGCTGGAAATATTTACAGTTCCAGTGTATGAAGTCCTATTAGTTTCATAGGGAATCCCATTAGGCCCTATCCCGTAATCTGCAATACCCATGGGTGCTGGTTCCGCTGTGTAAAGATACGGATTTATTGCTGTAAAATTCTCCAGATGCTTGGAAGTCTGCTCAGTGAAACCATTCTTATCCTGAGTAGTGCTGGGCATGAAGCCTCCACTATTCCGTGGAATAACAGTGCCAGCGGATTCATGAAGAAAAGAAAAGGATGAAGAAACAACTAACACCATCACAACTGCGGATAGGATAATCGGAAGGTGTAAACTCAATCGCATCTCATTCGCAACGCCATTCATTACTAAATGTTTGCCTTCACTGCGGTTCATGAAGCGAAATTTGCATTTGCGCAGTCTATCAGACCTTGTAAAAAGCTTGAATAGACCCAGAAATTTGAGTGCCATGCCTGGAAAACATAGTTATGTTACGGCGATCCAGCAATGCTGAAGTTTCTTTACTAAAGACCAAGGTTTCAATTCCAGATGTAAGGAGTGAAAGAATTGATACGTGAATGAAAGAAGTTATGCAACTCATTCCATGCGAATATGCTTTCAGCCTCTTGCAGGACAATGGGTGGCATTGCAACTATCCGATTTATGAAAATTTGCATGTGCAGTAAATGCAGCATTATAGCCATAGAATTATCTCTTCTTGTTCCAGTGATGTTGGTTTATAACACTGTACTTAGATGACTATTCAATCCTAAACTAGTAAAACAGCATATGGGCATTTAATTTCGCCTTTTGTAGATTTAGAGGTAGCATTAAATATGAAATACAGATTTCAGTAAATCACGCTGAAATCAAACTGCAAGCATACCGAACATAAGGAGAACAATCAATAATGGTCGAAGGAGGAGTTTCTTGATAACTTTGGATCCGGGCTATGGACACTTCAACATCGGCGTAGTAATACCTACATATAATGAATATCACAATCTTGTAACACTTCTTCCGACACTAAAGAATCTTGATCTTGATAATGTCTACGTAGTAGATGACAATTCCCAGGATGGGACATGCGATCTCGTTTCCCGATTTCCAGAGGTCAAGTTTGTCATAAGAAAGAACCAGCGAGGGCTCGTATCAGCGGAAATAGAGGGAATGAGGCATGCAGAGAATGATTTCCTTGTGGTGATGGACGCCGACTTTTCTCATGATCCATCAACAATAGTCCATATGGTTGAATATGCCATAAGGTCAAGAGCAGATGTTGTTGTGGGTTCGAGGTATATAGAGAATGGCAATAATGGCGATCGTTTTTCCAGAAAAGTAATTTCCACTGTTGCAAATAAACTTGTGAACCTATCGTTTCATCCCGCAGTTAAAGATGCAACATCTGGATTTCGCGTTTACTCAAAAAGAGCGTATAAATTCCTGTCTGAAGAGGAAAAAATAAAGCCTGGATATACGGGGCAGGTTGACATTCTGGAACGCCTTATCACTGCAGGATTCGTATGCAGTGAATATCCCATAGCATTCATCTCTAGAAAAACCGGGAGATCCAAACTCAAGTTTCGCGATATTATAGATTTCTTCGCTTTTGTTGCATTGCGTGGGAATCTCTTAAAGTATGCCATTGTTGGAACTACCGGTATACTGGTGAACGAACTTGTGCTTTATCTTCTGCATGGTTTCCATCCAATACTTGCAGATCTAGTGGCAATTGAAATTTCAATAACTACGAACTTTTTCCTTAATGACCTGTGGACCTTCAAGAACAGAAAGAAGAGGTTCGGATTTGTAAAAAGAATTGCACTTCATAATATTTTTTCAATCCTGCCTGGAGCGGTGAACTTCATTTTCTATTTTTCACTATACCTGAAAGGCTTCGAATATCTTGACGCGAATCTACTTGGCATAGCGGCGGCATATGTTGTAAGATATATCCTATCGAGTTCCATTGTGTGGGGAGAAAATAAACATAAGGCCAGATACTCGGAGAATGAATAATCGCTTTGAGAGGTCTACTGGACACCTCATAAGGCTCCCCTAATAAACAGATAAGCTGGAACCCCTTGCGTCTTTCTAAAACTAATTCCACAAAAAACGTGTGATGTTCATGAATTTTACATTTGCTAACTCTTAACCGTTCCTGCACAGCTTCTGTTTATTCAAGGAGTTGCCCGCCAAAAATTAAATGCGACCGGAATGGGCCCGACCGGATTTGAACCGGTGACCACCGCCTTGTAAGGGCGGTATCATAACCACTAGACTACGAGCCCCGATCCCAAAATCGCGTGCTTATTTTAAATCTTGTGGCCCTCTTGGGCAATTTGCCTTTATGGGGGGCCATTAAAATTGGCTACTGTGTTACGGTTATATTGTCAACAAAACTGCATTTCACCAGAACCTTGGCCTTGCTCAGGTGCTTATCTATTTTAAGAGTTTTAACATTGGTTATGGAATCAACATACCTGTCAAATGTTTCATTATCTATGCCTGCAAGTTCCAATGTATCTATGTTGCTGAACGCCACCTTGTGTCCTATTTCTGCAAGATCATTCTTGTCTACAGACAGATTTTTTATGTTCTCTATATACTTGGGCATGCTCTGTGTGGCACCTTCCACAAAATTTTTGGAGATCTGGCGTGCTCCTGAGGCGGTTGCTAGAAAAGTCTTATAGGCATCGTTCGTGACCTCACCCAGAGTTTTTCCAGTGTCCCTAGCCAGGTTAAGAACTCTCCTGTAGATATCCTTGCTGACGCCTTTTATGGAAATATCTTTCTTGTCTTCAGTTTCTTTGCTTTCTTCTCTTTCTTTAGTTGCCATGTATAGACATAGTATTCCTGTATTTAAGGTATCTGGATATCTAGATTACCTGATATCTTTTATTTAGTTTCATCTCTTCTTTAACCTTCGTACACACTTATCAATGAAAAAAACTTATATGTTGATTGTATCAACCACTAATGGACGAGGAAAGAGTAGATAACGGAAAGCGTAACTTCCTCAAGGCAATGATTGTCATATCTGCAGGGGCTGCAGTTGCTGGTGTCGTTAAGGGACTTGTTTCAAACATAATTCCTCCTCCAACCGGCCTTACCGCATTTCCTACCCTAACCCTTGTTGATTCCGATACCGGGTTGCCTATTCATACCTCCGATATAAAGGTCAACAGCACAAGAGCATACGTATATTATTATCCACTTCAAAACGATCCAAATTTTCTCATAAGGCTTGGCGATCAGCATAACAACGATGTTAAAGTTGTTTCAAAGCCCGTCAAGGTACCTGCAACTGGCCGTGTTTTCACGTCTGCTGCGGGAGTTGGGCCATATGGATCTGTGATCAGCTCCAGCGCCATATGCCAGCATCTGGGTTGCATTCCACCAATTATACATTACTATACTCCAGGAACTCCAATCCCAGGTCACCCTACACTTATTACTGCACAGCAAAATGCGCAGAATGGTATGCTGACTGGGTATGTTCACTGCAACTGCCATGGGAGCACATATGATCCGTATAATGGGTTTGCAGTTGTCACAGGACCTACGGTGCATCCTCTTCCGAACACTATTCTGGAGTATGAATCAGTCTCTGATACTTACAAGGTAAAAAGCATGGTGGGACCCACTATCTATGGAAAGCCAAATGATCTGTCTGGTGGAACTGCGTTCCCAAGTGGAACTACCACAACGCCCGTAAATAAGATATCTGTTGTATCATAGAAAAAATTGGTGGTGCAAAAAATTGTTTGATGAGAAACCTAAGCTATTCAAATTGCCACAGAAAGGCGAAGTGCTTGGCGAAGACCCGATGCACATCAATGACCTGCCGCTGAAGAAAGTGCCGGATTACATGAGAAGGAGAGGAGGAATCTGGTATTGGACGGGCGCATTGATAACCATGGCCTTCGTGTATCAGGTGATTACGGGCCTGCTCCTTCTCCTGTATTATGTGCCCAGCGATGCTTACAACAGCACTGAAGCAATCATTACAAGTGTGCCTTACGGTTCATTGATTCTGACAACTCACCTGTACGGGGCTTACGCAATGATATTCCTCATATATGTTCATCTTTTTAGGAATTACTTTTTTGGCTCATATAAGAAGCCAAGACAATTGCAGTGGGTTCTGGGAGTCCTGTTACTTGCCCTAACTATAGGGGTCGGGTTCTTCGGCTATTCAATGACAGGTGACGTTCTTTCATCTGATGCCACAGATGTCGGGAGAGGAATTGCAAAAGCAACGCCTTTTCTAGGTAATTACCTGGAGTCAATATTCTTTGGGAATGGCACAAGTACAAGCCTCTTCAGTCACATGCTTGCCTGGCATATCATACTGGTGGCATTGATAGGCATAGTCTTCGGTGCTCACTTCTGGCTTGCAGAGGCAAATGGAATAATGCCTTCGCACAGAGAGACAAATCACAAGGCACCTGCAGTTGACAAGAATGAAGAAAAGCACAAGGAATGGTACCCTTACAACTTTTCATTCATGACGCAGCTTGCCATGTTTGCTTTTGGTTTCATCATACTCATACCATCAATACTTTCGCTTCTTGCTCCAGTAAGCCCGGGACCAGCTTCTACTTTTCCGGCCTTGTTTTCGCCTTTCCCACAGGTATCTCCAAGTTCTCCGAATGCAGCATACGTACCGGCGTATCCACCATGGTTCCTTTTGTTCGTTTACAAAGCAGTAGATTTCGACATATTTGCTGCAGCCGGTAATCTATCAGCTCTGGCCGCAACCGCAGTCATAGGGGTGATACCCCTTCTATATTTCCTTCTCCTGCCTTTCATTGATACTACGGATGATCTGCATCCACTTTCAAGGCCTCTGGTAACGTCATTTGGGATACTTGGCATAATATACATGGCAATCCTGTCGGCCTGGGGGGCACTGTCCCCGGGTGTGCAAATACCCAACTACGAGGTATTTGCCGTCCTCTTGCCTCCATTTGTTGTGGTTGTTGGGGGAATGACCTTTTTATCGCGTCAGTATAAAAAGGGCAAATTCAAGATCACTGGAACGAAAATACTCACATCTTTCTTGTTGTTCCTCCTTGTAATGATGTTTGGGGCATATGTATTTGGACAGAATTTCACTGCAACACTTGCACATACAAGCCTTCTTAACCTAGTTGCGACTTTCTTCACCGGAGGAGTAATGGTGTTTGGAGCGGTTGGGACAGCAAAATCTGCCAGATTATCCAATCAATATGAGTCCACAAAGCAGAAGCAGGAGAGAAGTGCCTACAGGATGAATAAGAATACGGCCGTAGTTCTTTCAGCACTTCTAGCCATTGCAGCCATAGTGATCACATATCTAATATTCGGTTTGAATCCAATTGGTGCAATAAACAACGGTGAATTCGGTATCGGACTGGCATTCATCCTGATAATAGCCGGCACAATAATGAGAATTTACAGGGCAGCGTTCTATTATGAGTAATATTACAGTAAAAGGATTCGATTACGTTTCGTTCTGGCGGGAAGACACAGTTGGAGTAATAGTGCTGAGGACGGATTCGTCCGGGAAGATCTCTTCCTCGGTCATGGGTGAATTGATGATGGCCATAGGAAAAGCTGCAATTGATGATGAAGTGAAATCAATTGCCCTAACCGGGCAGAATTTCGTATTCTGCAAAGGTCTCGTGAATACTGGGAATAAGCGTTCATACCTTGAACAGGCCAGGGCTCTCGCCTCAACCCTTGCATCCGTTGAGAAACCAACATTTGCACTGATTAATGGGGATGCATTCGACTTCGGATATGAACTTGCACTATTATGCGATAAGATTATTGCTGCAGAAGGAAGCAGGCTTGGATTTTACAAGGAATACTCATTTGTACTGGGCGGGTCTGTCACAAGTTCAAGATTTCAGGAACTGGCGCGGGTCGATGCCAAGGAAGGTTCAAATTGCGATTTGATCATAAACAAAGACACCTTCCTTGAGGATTCTAAAGGGGTCATAAACAAGTCAAGAGGCACACTTATGGTGCTGAGAAGGCGGATGGCAATGCGTAATCTGATTGAGGCGTTAAATATGGAACATCTTTCTTACCTTCAGAATATCTGCGCGGGAAACGAAGGAACTGATCTTTCAAAGAAGGAGGACGTTAACCAATGAATGGAAATGTCAAGGGTTGGATAGGTTTTCTTGTTCTGGTCATAATAGTTATAGGCGGTGCTTTCGGCACTTCGCACATTCTGCCTTCCAAAATATCAGCATTGAGTGTGACATCAGTTTCATCAAATGTAAAGGGTGACTTCATTGCTTCCAATGCCACATACTATGTAAATCTCTCCAGCCCAGTGACGTCACTCAGCTTCAATATTACAGTGAAGGCTCCAGTTGCAACAGGAGCGGTTAACGCAACCATTATTCCTCCAGTACTGCTAAACATCACCCAGTTCAATTCGACATATAATTCCACATACGCTGCCCTCATTAAACAGGGTGAAAGTCCTAGCAACGCAACCGCTAATGCTACAACGGTCGCCTATCAGGACTCGACTTACGTCCTTTTCAACAACACATATGTGAACACTTCACTGAAGGGAGGCACTGCCACAGTGTCCTTTACAGCCACTTTGAACTCCACTGCTCTATCTCTCATGAAGACAGGCGAACCTGTTATTGCCAGCTTCACAGCTGCATCCGGGCAGTACGGTGTAGTCGGGTCAATAGTAGTGACTAAGGATTATTAGCCATAATTTTAGTCTCTATATGAGCAATTTCCCTTTTTCTTATGGTTATGCACTAAATTCTGCAATATTCTTATTCTTCACTTTTTCGTAACACTATGAATTCATTGTGAGGGTGCTACTTATTCGTCGAGTACACAAGGAATCAATGCAAATCCTGTTCAATAATGTGACTTTACAGCAGATAAAGGAATAACGCACCCAGTATTACGCCAGAAAAAGAGGCTATAAAGTTCACTTCTCCCTTTGAGAGCTTACCATTGTTCTCGAAGATTGCACCCAGATAGCTGTCAATCTGGCACCCGATAAAGCCAAGGAAAATGACCATAACAACGTGCAATGTATTAAATCCGCCAACGGAAAGAAGCCCATATGAAATGCCCACTATGGAAGCTCCAAGCAACGCCGCCAGCTGGCCGATAACTGAGACACCCCCATTTATTCCAGGGGCTGTCCTCTTCAGATTTGTTATCATGTAAACTTTCCTGTCTATTATGCCTATCTCTGATGCAAATGTGTCGGCACTTATAACAGACAGAGAAATTGCAAATAGTTCGAAATAATGAAAATATGGGTATCGGCCTATTATGGTGGTAACATTCAGGAAGGCTATTACAAGACCAGTAATTCCAGCATAAAACACATTCGACATCTTCCTTTCTCCCTTTTCTCCTTCCTGAAGTTTATTCTTCTGCTTCAGATCGAAATATGCTTTGGTTGCAAGATGTGAGAAAACAGCAAAAATAAGGAGTAATATAAGCCACCTTATGGATCCAAGGAAAGAAACAGCCAATCCAACCACAAGTGCGGCAACACTGCCCTTAAGATCAAATATATTTAATAGTCTTGAAAGGGCGAATAAGATCCCTAGAAAGAGAAGTATCTCTATGGTATTTAGAAGGGGTGAAATGGATTACCAGCCTCTTCCCTGAATTTTATTTTCTTCCGGCATC
>JAJZKX010000035.1 GCA_021850745.1 Thermoplasmata archaeon | reverse complement strand
TGGGCTTCTGTTCGGTGCCCTCGTGGGACTCGTTTCGGTGCATGTAATGTCAACCGACATAGCATGGAGGTTCATGCTTGGATTCGGAGCAGTACCGGCTCTTAGTGTGGTATACCTGAGAAGGAAAATCAGCGAAACGCCAAGATATTCCCTCCACGTGAAAGGTGACGTGAAAGAGACTGCAAAGGTTGTAAAGGAAGTCACCGGGAAGGAAGAAGCTGTTCCTGAAACTGTCAGCGTATCCAGCCCCAGATATGGCTCTCTCCTGAGAAAGTACTGGGTTTTCCTCATAGGCACAGCAGGATCCTGGTTCCTATTCGATATGGCATTCTACGGAACATCGATCAACAACGGGCTTTTCCTGACCTCTTTCGGTTTGGCGGGAGGGGCAACACTTACTGCAAAAATACAGAATATAGCACTAGGAAATGCAGTCATAGCCCTTGCATTTGAGGTCCCGGGATACTGGATTGCAGTGGGGCTCATAGACAAAGTTGGCAGGAAAGCCCTCCAGTGGATTGGGTTCCTGGTCATGGGCCTTGCATATCTTATAATTGCCCTGAGGCTCGGGTATCTGCAGACTGTGCTTCCACTATTCCTGGTTGTATACGGTGCGTCTTTCCTCTTCGGAAACATTGGCCCGAACACTACCACATTCATATTCCCCACTGAGCTTTATCCAACACAGATCAGGACAACCGGGCATGGAATATCGGCTGGAGCAGCTAAGTTCGGGGCTGGGATATTTACGTTCCTGATACCGGTGCTGACTGCCTCCCTTGGTACGTCGTCCGTGGTAGGGCTGCTCGCCATGATTTCTTTCATTGGAACTATTCTTACACTGATCACACTGAAGGAAACCAAGGGCAAATCCCTGGAAGAGGCGTCGGGCCAGGCAAATGTGTCCTGAACTCGATAAAATATTTTTTTCATTTCAACTATTTTCCCTATTTTTCCTTTTCAAAAAACGATTTCATCCAAGACGCTATGAGGTTTCATGGAGTACGGAACCCTTTCTGGAAGGAGAGGGCGTGTGGCGGTAGCTACAGCCCTTTACTGGATTCTTTTTCTGGGGTTCCTACTCAGTTTCCTTGCGAGTGGAAATGCCATATCCATGGCACTGACCTCAGACCGCATAGTGGATGCTGCAGGGATGACCATCGCACTTGCCTCCTACAGCATTGTCCGGTTACCGCCCACAGGCACGTTCACCTACGGCTACCACAGGTTTGAGAGCCTCTCGAGCGTTCTCCTTATTTTTGCATTCATCCTGATGCTGCTCTATACCGCCATCGTTTCAGTTCCAGATATTTACAGTCCACTAGTGCATTCCCCAATTTACACCTTATACTCTTCAGTTCTCTCACTGCTTCTGCTACCGTTTATCGCTTTTCTTCTCCATGGGGATGAAAACCTGACCGCCAGGACCATGGGTATCCACACTCTTCAGGACGTTTTCACCACTGCACTGGCCCTGGGAAGTTCACTTATCCTGATATTTTACCCTTCCGGGATAGTGCTTTTCCTGTCTTCCATTGTGATAATTATAGTGTCCATTCTCATGAACTGGGGCCTGATTGCAAGAAACCTCAGGCTTCTCATGGAAGGTACTGACATAAATGCAGCTGAGATAGAAGCGGCACTCAAGGGGAGGTTTCCAATGGTCCACCACCTGCACGTATGGGACGTTTGTAGGCATTACCGTGTAGCCACTGTTCATGTGTATGCATCAGAGGAAAATAGCCTGCATGACCTTGAGCCGGTGAGAAAAGAATTCGATGATTATCTCAGGAAATATGGTGTAAATCACCTGACGCTACAGTTCGAACCCTCTCCTGGGAAGGAACATTAAAAGCTTTATATAGCCAGAAAATGGCAATATTATGAGATGTCCCACTTGCCTTCTTCACATAAGAGGCGGTTATGCAGAATTATCTGACCACATATACAATATGCTTGGGAAGACAGATTCCAACCACATTATGTGGATAAACAGATATGTAACAAGGAGCCGCACTTCAAAGAAGGAATTGGAAGGCCTTGTAAAGAGGGTTTTTGAAACGGGCGACCTGAAAGAATGGATCATTCAGAAATTCATTGGGAAGTTCTTCTCCAAATCCCCCCACCAATTCCTGGTGAAGATGCAGAAGCCAGACAGATGGACTCTCCTTGGATATGCCTATGAACACCACCACTTCCTCAAGCAATGGGTGAAGTCCTGTTCACTGATCATTATAAACACAGATTTTGAGGAGATTCACCACTACGAGATTGACAACATCATATCTGAATGGCATGGGGAAAAGGGCAGGTTCCCGGCACACCATGAACTTCTCTTGAAAATGGGGCAGTCATATGGTGCCAGCCTGGATGATATCTACAGAACTGAGCCATTGGAGCCAACATTGCATGCAATACAAACCTGGGATCACATATGCAGGAATTTTTCTTTCGTGGAAGGGATGGCCGCAATGCATTCCCTGGAACTCATAGCCAACAGAAAAATGAAGGAATACGGCGCTTCAATTGGTTATTTTGATCCCGTTATCCTCAGGGACGGAAGCGTTACCAGGGAAACCGTGGATTTCCTGAGGGAAGGTTATGAAGCGGACGTATCGCACTCTGAAGTTGCTCTTGCACTCATCGCAAAATACTCTTCGATGCTGAATCTGCAACAGGAGGTTCAGGCCGTTTTCTTCAAGTCAATCGAGGAATTTGACAATTACCTTAATGCAAGGATAGAGAGAGGTGCCATTCTTGAAAACAAACAACACTGAGGGTTGCGGGCTCTGCAATGCAACCTGGGGAGACTACTGGAGGGAAATTGATGGTGACAACATGTACTTCTGCTGCAACATTTGCGCAGACATATTCGAAACCATGGTCAAGAAGGTCAAGGAAATCACGGGATGGAAGAAGATAGACTATGTTGAGCTTGTAGGAAATTACAGCTCAGGCAGAGAGTGCGAGGCGAGAAATGGAGAAGACGCGTTCAGATATTACTTCAGGACTTACTCCAATGGTAAATTCATTACATTTGAGAAGAGGTGATTTTTCATTGCCCTGGGGCTCACAAATTACAAAACGTGCGTCTGCAATCTGGAAAGGGAGTGTGCAATATTAGTGGTTCGCTATGAAGTAGAGGACTATTGACATGGTCCCAAATGCAATTATTATGTAACCCTGGAACAGCCTGAGGCTCACCTGCGGTGCCCTTGCCACCATCCACGAACCTGCAAAACCACCGATCATTGCTCCAGCTACAAGTGGAAAAGCATAGATTATGTTCACCAGGCCAGTATAATGGAAATGTATTACTGTACCCACCACTGTAACTGGAAGAGTTGCAGCTACGATGGTTGAAATGGCTATTTTGGGCCTGGACCTCTTGATTGCTGTAAGATAGCTTCCAACCAGACCTCCAATCCCGATCCCTATAAAGCCTGAAACCACTCCTGCAATGATTGAAACCATGCTGGTCCCGCCTGTGCTGACCGGGCTGGTATCATACTCTTCCTTTCCTCCCCTGGTTTGCATTCTGGTAGCCAGAATAGAGAAGGACCCAAGGCCAATAAGGATGAATCCGAATACGCCCTTGAAAGTGCCTGAAGGTACATAATCTGCCAATACGGTGCCTGCAATTGCGCCGCAGACCGCCATGGTTGATATCATAACGAACATTTTGGAATTTACCAGACCCCTGCGGAAATTCTGAATAAAGCCCACAAGAGAGCTAAAAGATATTGTAAGAAGGCTCAGCCCTGCTGCTACTAATGGATCAATCTTGAAACCATATACAAGGAGCAGAATAATCATCACTCCCCCGCCAATCCCTGATATGTTCCCAATGATCCCTACCAGGATGCCAAGGAAAAAAATGATCACTAGAAGAATATACTGCACTGTTCTCTAAATGCAGTACCTGTTATTTAAAAAAATAGAACTGTTGATGGGTTTCCGCACAATATCATTAAAAGGCATAATAAATTGAATTTGAAAATAGGCATATCTTAAACTCATTTCCAGTTATTCAAACCATAATATAAAGGGAGAGGGGGGTGCATTTCCTATGGAACTATTTTTGGTTTACCCATTGTCCCCTTTTCCATTCTACCCCGGATGGATATTTCAATATCCTGCCCTGCCTTAATGCAACTCCGGTTGACAAAGCCAAGGGCAATTGCAGTGTCGAGCATTGGAGAAAGTGTTCCGCTTGTTATTATTCCAATCTTCTTTCCATCCATAAAAACTTCAGATCCAGCTCTTGGAATGAGCTTTCCATTGAGCCTGAATCCTCTGAACAATTCGTTGCCTTTGTTCTCTATGGCTTTCTTCCCGATATAATCAGATTCATTATTCACTATGAATGAAATTGAACATTCATAAGGATTCCTGTCCCTGCTGAAATCTGTTCCCGACAGAAGCATTCCTTTCTCCATTCTTAAGGTGTCCCTTGCCCCAAGCCCGCATGGAAGGCCAGATTTGTTCTTAATCAGATTAAGGACTTTCTCCCACATCTCAGCTGCATTTGTTGATGAAAGAAGAAGTTCAACACCTCTTTCACCCGTATATCCTGTTCCAGAAACTATAACTGATTTATTTCCTGTTATTTTGTTTTCATTAAATTTTCCTTTTATCTCTATGAATTTGAATGGCTCAGGAAATTCAAGTCCAAGCTCCATTATCACTTCCTCACTTTTCGGGCCCTGGACAGCGATGCATGATATATCATCTGAAACATTTGTAATTTCAACATCAAACTTTCCTTTATTTTCTAAAGCCCAATTATAAATAATATCAATCATGGATGCATTTGGAACAAAGAAGAATTTATTCTCACTGAGCCTGTAGACTATAGTATCATCTATTATCTTTCCTTTGTGGTCAAGGAATGCAGTGTAAATTGCCTCTCCATCTTTTATTGCGGAAATTTTTGTTGGGAACATATGGTCAAGAAATGCCGCAGCTTCCTTTCCTTCAACAATAATATCACCCATATGGGAAACATCAAAGATCCCGACATTCTTCCTTACAGCCATATGTTCTTCCAGTATTCTGGTGTATTGTAGAGGCATATCCCATCCATGAAAATCTATGATCTTGCCATTCAGTTTTACATGCTCTTCATATAGCGCAGTTCTTTTGTTTTCCATACATACCCACCTACATGTTTCCAGAGGAAGTGTACCCCTCCCCCTCTATCATCCTGATAAAATACTCATGAACTCTTGTATCTTTGGTAAGCTCCGGATGAAATGTCAGGCCCAGCACTTTGCCTTTTCTTACCATTACCGGCTTACCTGCGTGCTCCGCCAGGACCTCTGTTTTTCCAGGAACTGAAATAATTGGGGCCCTGATGAACACTGCCCTGTATTTTCCAATGCCCTTTATTTCTATATCTTCCATGAAGGAATCGATCTGCCTACCATAGGCGTTCCTCTCTACTTCTGTGTCTATGAGGCCCATGCCCTTCACCCTATCATCATTGGTCTTGGAGGAAATGAGGATCAGGCCTGCGCATGTTCCCATGACAGGAAGCCCATTCACTGCCATCTCCCTTATCCTGTCATACATGCTGTAGAGCTTGAGAAGCTTGAACATGGTAGTACTTTCCCCGCCAGGTATGATGATGGCTTCAACAGAACTGAGCTGTGCCAGGTTGCGGACCTCTTTTACTTCCACTTCAGTGCCAAGCTTGTTAGCAGCCTTTTTCAGGAGCTCAGCATGCTCAGACACGTCTCCCTGGAAACCAATGATACCTATGCTTAGTGGCATATGCAGGGTGCATCTCCGCAGCACTCATAAACATTCAGAATAAAGGATCACCTGTAAAGCTCTATGTATTTGTACGCATCAAGATCGCCAAAGCAGTACTGGACTTTTCTGAATCCGGACTTTAAGTTGTGCACCTTCTCCCTTACCTTCGCGGGGTCAGGCATTTCCTTAATTGCCCAAGCCATTATTGATGCAAGTTCCTTCACGTCTGATTCCTTGAACCCAATTCGTGTGATTTCCTGTGTCCCAATCCTTATTCCGCTTGGGTCCTGGGAGCTCTTGTTGTCATCCCATGGAAGGAGGTTCTTGTTGAGCACAATGTTGCACTGTTCCAGGTACTCGGCGATCTTCTTCCCTCCGCCATTAGCCCTTACATCAGCAACCAGAGTATGCGATTCCGTGAATGCCCTTGATTCTCCAAGGACCATTATTCCTGCTTCATGGAGCCCTGAAGCCAGTGTCCTGGCATTCTTGATTGTTTGCTTTGCATAAGCTTCCCCATATTCAAGCTCCTCAGCCATTGTTACCCCCAGGGCGGCCATGGCATTCAGGTGGTGGTTGCTCAGAGTTCCGGGAAAGACCCCTCTCTGAATGGATCTCCATGTATTGTCATCGGCGTTTCCCAGTATGATGCCGTGCTGTGGCCCGGGCAATGTCTTGTGTGTTGATCCAGTGATGACCTCTGCGCCTTCCCTGAGTGGATCTTGGAACTGCTTTCCAGCAATTAGCCCAAGGACGTGGGCCCCATCGTACCATACCTTAGCGTCTATTTCCTGGAAGGCGTCCCGCATCTCCTTCAATGGCGCAGGGAAAAGAAACACCGACTGACCAACAAGGCATACCTTTGGCTTTTCCCGGATGATTAACTTTGACGCCTCATCAGGAAGTATGGTCATAGTTTCCTGATCATACGGGTAATTCACTATGTTAAGCCCCCTCAGGCCCACTGCACCGAATTTGGCAGCACTGATATGCCCTCCTCCTGAGAGGTCCGGGGTCGCGATCTTGTCACCGGGTTTGAGCAGCCCGTAAATTACAGAGGTATTTGCATTGGTACCGGAGACGGGGCGGGGATCGGTCTGCCTTGATCTGAACAGCCGGTTTCCAAGTTCCATGACCTTTTCCTCAATCTGGTCCACGTAGAAATTTCCCTGATAATACCTATGGTGCGGCAACCCCTCGGCATACCGGTATCCCAGATCCGTGATTAGCATCTCGAGGGCCAGCGGGCTCATGATGTTTTCAGAGGCAATGAGCGGAATACTATCCCCAAAGAATCTGTTGTGTTCCTTCGCCAGTTCCCTAAGCTTAAGCGCCTCATCCAGGTTTCCAGTCATGAGGTAGGATCATTCCCAGTTATTTGTATATTCAGCTTAACATGGAAATGTACCGTAAGATGGAAGCATCTGATACACCTACACTCACTTCTACAGCGCGAAATACACTATCATGTCATTGCTATGGTTAAATACCGCGTGTGCCATATAATCACTGCATGACCTAGATGATCCTCTTAAATTACCACCTTCTGGCAATCTTCCCGCTGATCCTTTTCACGGTGGGAACATCAGTGCACTTCACGTCACAGAAAAGCCTAGCCGGAAGCCTGGACGAGGAATCGAGGGAAAAACTCAATGACCAGTTCCTGTTTGTCTTCAACCTGGAATCCATTCTACTCGCAGTTGTCAACGGGATCATACTTGGGGAACTCTCAGGATCATTTGCAGCTGGAATGGGCTTTCTCATCGCGGGCCTGGGAGTTGGCATATTCACAATGTCGCTTCTGAGGAGCGGCTACAACGATCTGGCTGAATATATAATAGCCATTTTGATGATGCTGTTTTTCTACGAGTTCATATATTTCCTCGCAGCGGGGAGCTACTTCATAATTTTCGGTTCAGTCATTATTGGATGGCAGATTGCAGTCATATGGTACTTTGGGATAATAGGGGTCGCCATAGTAGGGTTCGTGCTTTACATACTGCTCATGAAAAGGCTTAATCCTGAATATTAATTATAAAAGAAAGCAAAAAGTTAACTTTATGAGGTCTTTGAGAAGAAAACCCTCATCCTGTCCATTGCCTCAGAAATGGTTTCCATGGATACCGAATAGGACAATCGGAGATGGCCCTCGCCCTTGCTGCCAAACACGGAACCAGGCAGAACTGCAACGTTATACTCCTTAAGAAGAGAGATGGCTATTTCGTAGGAGCTCCTTTTGGAATCAAATGCGGGAAACATGTAGAAAGCTCCCTCCACTTTGTTTAAGTGAAGCTTCTCAACTTCTTTCAGCCGCTCCAGGGTGAATTCCCTTTTCTTCTCAAGGTCTTTCCTGAATTCTTCCACCCTGCCGTCCATGGAATCAAGTGCCAGGGCGGATGCATGCTGGATAAACGGAGGAAAGCAGGTGAATGTCTGGTCCATGAACCGTCCCAGCCTCTTCACAAAATTCTCCTCGGCAACAATATATCCTGCCCTCCACCCGGTCATCGCGTAACTCTTTGAGAGGGTGAACAGGGTAATCACATGTTCGGGCTCCCCCTCAAGGGATCCAAGGGAAACATGCTTTCCCTGGTACACCAGATCTTCATAGGCCTCATCCGAGATGATTTTCATAGGCTTTCCCTGGCACAGTTCCAGCAGCGCCTTCAGGGATTCCCTGCTGTATACCCTTCCGGTTGGGTTTGATGGTGTGTTTATGATGATGGCCCTGGTTCTGGGAGTTATCTTTGAGGCAATTGCATCAATATCTAACCCATAATCCTCATCCAGTGTGTATGGAACAGGCTTCAGGCCGGCTAGTTCAGCAGGTTCGGTGTAAAAGTATCCGGGATCGGGAACAAGAACTTCTCCACCATCCCTGTCCCTGAGGGCAACCAATATGCCATAGATAGCCAGTTTGCTCGACATGAATATGACATGCTTCTCCCGGCAGATGATCCCGTTCTTCCGCTTCACTTTTCTCACAATGGCTGCCCTGACCTCAGGAATCCCAAGGGAAGAAGTATAATGGGTCATGCCCTTTTTCATGCCTTCATAAGCTGCTTCAGTGATTTCCCTCGGTGTGTCATATGACGGCTCCCCTATAGCCAAGGAATAGACCTTCTCGCCAGTTGAGGTCTTTCTCAGAACTTCGCCGACAATCTCGTAGGTTGGTGATTCAGGGAAATCGTAGAATGGCATGGTGCAAGATTATGTGCCTGTATTAAAATTCTCACAGAATTGCTTTATGCATACTGTTTATTCACCTTATGATGAGCGGCGAGGTCAAACTGCGCAAGTCCGGAAGCATAGCTTTCCTGTCCCTCAGCAACCCCGGAAAATTCAATGCAATTTCATCCGCCATGCTGGACCAGCTAGTACTTGAAGCGACTAAAATAGAGGAAGATGTGGAGATCAGGGTGGTTCTCATCCATGGCGCGGACGGAAATTTTTCATCCGGTGCGGATCTTGAAGACCTCTTGGGAATGGATGCTTCTTCAGCTCTCGCATTCCACAGGAAAATGAACACGGTTTCCCACCAAATGCGGAACTCTTCAAAGATATACATAGCGCTCCTGGAAGGATTTGCTCTTGGAGGCGGATTTGAACTCTCCCTCTCTGCGGATATGAGAATATGCGCTGAAAACGTTAAGCTTGGGCAGCCTGAGATCAATATGGGCCTGAACGCCGGCGCAGGAGGCAATGCAATCCTCCCCAGGTATGTGGGTAGAGGAAATGCTATGCATCTCATACTCACTGGAGAGAAATTCGATGCCCGGAAAGGGATAGAACTCGGAATTATACAGAAATCTGTCCCCCGGGCAGAACTTTACCAGGAAGGTGAAAATCTTGCCAGAAGGATCGCATTGCTTCCAAAAGAATCTGTGGCCCTCACAAAATTGGCAGTAAATGCTTCAATGGACTCATCCGTGGATTCTGCAATGGATACCGAAGCCTTAGTATTTTCATGGCTCAACGGTAAGGAAGAAATAAAGGGAAAAATAAGAAAATTTTTGGAAAAATAAAAAAATTACTGGGACTCAGCTTCAAGTGCCATCTTGTCGACGGTTCTGTCAAGCTCTTTATGCCTGTCTTCAGTGACAAACATCAGGAGTATGATGCCCACAACAAAGATCAATGCACCATATGCCAGTGAGGTTCCAAGGGACCCGGTTGCTGCAGTCAGTGCGGATATGACGAAAACAAGCCCAGCTCCGGCATACCTTCCAAGTGCAGTAATGAGCGCAAAACCACCAGCTCTTGCCTCTGTCGGGTATATTTCCGGTACCCAGAGTGAGAACACTGAGAAGTCAGCGCCTCCAATTCCCAGAAGTATGAGAAGCGGCAGGAACATGTAGAGGTTGTGTGCATTGTAAGCCACGCCGAATGCAAGCAATAGCCCAATTATCATGAAAACCATGAACAGAGTCAACGTTGCTTTTCTTCCAACTCTTTGCACCATGTAGGGCATGAGCAGGCAGAAGAGAAGAGTGAATGCTGATATGGTTGTTCCACCAAGAACAACATACCATGTCGCTGCAGTTCCTGCGGCAAGGCCTCCGTGTGCTATTGAGTAGTTTACAAGGTTTGTGATTGCGGTCGGGGCAAATAGGGTGCCTCCGTACAGACCCGTAATTACCGGGATCATTACAAGAATCATCAGCAATGTGGTTTTCCTGTACTTGTTCGAGAACAGGACCTTGAAGGACATGGACAGACTCATCTTATCTCCATGGAGCTCTTTCTTCCTCTTCCAGACTTCAGGTTCCTTTGCCCTTATCCTTATGTAAGCAAGAATCCCTGCAGGTATGATGCCGATGAAGAAGATTGCTCTCCACCCGTAGCTTGCGGGGAATACATACTCAAGGAGCAGTGGTGTTGTTACAGCTGCAAGAATGAAACCAGCGTACCACGCACTGTGGAATCTTCCGGCCCATATGTGCCTGGTTTTCTCAGGGAATACCTCAGAAACGCCTGTGCCTCCTATGAACCATTCTGCGCCCAGTCCAAAGCCCGCAATGAATCTGGCTATTCCAAACTCAAACACGTTATATGACAGGCCCGAGAAGAAAGTTCCAAGGGCGTACAGCAGAATTGCTATTCCCAGTGTCTTCATTCTTCCAATCTTATCAGCCAGGGGGCCAAAAATAAAGGCAGTTCCCCAACCTATGAGGAAAATAGCAAAAAACATCAACCCATATGAAGGCAGAAGAGTTTTGC
>JAJZKX010000034.1 GCA_021850745.1 Thermoplasmata archaeon | reverse complement strand
GGATAAGGTCCATTGCAAGTTCCGCGATATCCGTGGCATAAAGTGCCACCCTCAGGGCTTCCTCTGAAATGGATGATGTGTAGTGTGAAAAATCAGAGTCAGCGGCACCTTCCATCAGGGCCTGTTTTTCCTCGATGAAGACTGGTTTCTTTGATATGATGGAGTTGAGTAATTCAAACTTCTTTGCATAGAATGATTCGACTGAAGAATTGTAAAGGTAAGTTGCTTTCTTCATGAATTCCACTATTGCGGCCTTGCCATCATCCCGTTTGTGTTCACCGGATGTCCATATTCTGCAGATATTAACCGCGTGGTCCGCTATCCTTTCTAATATCCTTGAGAAGATTAGGTAATAAATGCTGTTTTCGGCCTCATTCTTCCTTCTGTTTACCATTCTATAAACATAAAGCTGGTACCTGTCCACGTCATCATCCCTGCTAATGACACTCTCCAGCAGCTTTGTATCGTTGTCCTCAATTCCCTTGATTACATCGCCAAGCATGGTCTCAACATTGAGGCTCATCCTTCTTACCGCATTGGCCATGGGGAATGAACTTGTGTCAAGCACATTCTGCAGCACTATTGTCCTGGAGGATTCCTCGAAAATTTCCACACCCATGACAAGCCTTGAGAACTTCTTCACTGTCTCCCGAAGGCTGTCGTCAATGTACTGTGAACTCCTGATCACAAGTGTGTCAAAATCTGCTATATAGAGTGAAGTCAGGGCCCTCTGGAAATTGTCCAGGTCAACCTTTCCCTCTAAGTTTATCGTTTTCACAAGCTCGTTCTTCCCCTGTGAAGCCTGAGATATGAGAAGGTTCCCGTTTGTTTCATCAATTGAGAGTTCGCTCCCCTTCTCCAGCCTGTTTTCCCTGATCCATTTGGAGGGGAGTGAAATTATATATGTGGATCCTCCGGTAAGCTGTATACGTCTTGTATATGCTGCCATTTTCATAATATCTGATTAGGCTATATATAGTATACTATTTACCTCTATATACTATATATAGGACGTGCCTCTATAGATTTCCGGCAATCTGGCTCAGAATAATTTTCTTTTAATAGAACTGTTAATTTTTTCCTTCAGGTCGTCGCTGATCTCATCCAGCTGGTGTTCGGTCTTTGCGTGTTCAGCTATCTGCGGTATAAGGTCTGCGGCCTCCTTTCCAGTAACCTGGAAGTCACAATCCATGCCTATCTCTTTGCACTTGAACTGATACTTGGCCATTTTATCACCTAGTTATATACATATAATATTAATTTAAAGGTTTCCAGTATTGTTTCGCATGAAAAGTGAAGAGAAACCTCCTTTTATGTTCCTTCTAGATTTTTAATGCTGAGGCTGTTGCGGCTGCCTGTACCTTCTGGCGCTGGTCATGCTCCGTGCAATGAATACCCCAACCAGGAAAATCAACTCATAGATTATGGTGTAGTAGACTGCATATGTAGGAAGAATGTCAATATAGAAAGTCAGCGGAGATACATTGAATGGGCCGTTGATGCCAGGGGTGTGAAGAGGGGTATTTCCCTGTGCAGTGAGGTTGTAGGTATATATGCCTGCGGAGAGCGGGGTTGAATATGTCAGTTTTACAGTACTGTTGCCGGAGTATGTTGAATTTGTCATCTGTGAATATGGAACTACTATGGTTCTTCCTCCAAGCAACTGGATGTTCAGGTTGATGGAGTTGTAGTCAAGGGTCCCGTTTGGAGTTATGTAGAACTGGAATGTATAGGAAGAGGAGCTTCCGGTATACGGGGTTACGGATGCAAGCACGATGTTGCCTGTAAGGTTTCCATTGACATTAAGAAGCTGAGTCTCGTAAGTTGGGTGTGCCACATAGACAATATTTGTTGCAACCCCTGCAGTTATGAAAACCACTACGATGAAAACTATCAGGCTGCCGAGAAGCCTCAGTTTGAGCTTGTAAAGCTTTGTGTAATGGAATGTAAAGAATGTTACTGCAGGAACCAGGACAAAGATCAGGTCTATTACAGTGTATATGGCAAGCAGGCTCGCCAGAGATGAGAATGCTATAGCTAAAAGGGGAGCCATGAGCTTGTTGTTGTCATAGATCCACTGCTTGTTTATGTTCAATAAAGGTAAAATGCATCTCACTATAAATTAGATGGTATATGCGTAATTTTAGAGCTGTTGTTATAATTCTCCAGGGAAATAGAAAAAAACCCATTCGATGTTAGAAAAGTGCATGTTATTTTATTATCTATAGTAATAGCTGGCACCACTACTTTTTATATATTAGTAATAAATGGCGTGAGAAGATGTTGCCTTCCATTGAGGAACTCAGGAAGATGAGGAAGAACCTTGGCATCAGCCAGAAAGAGCTGGCAAAGATCAGCGGGGTAAGCCAGTCCTATATAGCCCGCTTAGAAAAAGGAAGCATCAATCCCACC
Source organism: Thermoplasmata archaeon (assembly GCA_021850745.1). Next base: position 8,615 of record JAJZKX010000034.1, on the reverse strand, counting down.
TATGACAAGGTCAGAAAGATTTTTGAATACCTTAATAAGACTGGCCAGAAAGCCAACGCAATTGACATTACTGCTGAGAAAATCATGAGCACCTCTGTCTTAACCTGCTACCCCACGGATTCCATAATTTCCGCCCTGAACACCATGAGGGAAAAAGGCTTCTCACAGCTTCCGGTTGTTACAATGGATGGGAAGGTAATAGGCAGCGTGTCGGAAACCGACATCAATGATATGCTGCTTAAGGGAGCCACACCAGATTCTCTAAGGTCACTCATTGTCAGGAAGGTAATGGGCGTAACACTCCCCCAGCTGGACAAAGGTTCCCCCATTTCCATGATCTACCCTCTCCTGAAATATTCAAATGCAGTTCTTATAGTGGACGGGGGAGAACTAAAGGGAATTATAACCAAAGCGGATATTCTCAAAGCTGTAGAAGAGTATGCTTAACATCCCGCTCTCCATAATTGAGGCTTTCGTCCTGTTTATTCCCGGCTTCATAGCCAATCCAGCAGCGGTCATAACAGGAGGGCATTTCACCATGGATGGGGGAAGGAACTTCTTTGATGGAAAGCGGATCTTCGGAGACGGCAAAACTTGGACAGGCTATTTCGGCGGCTCACTTATTGGGGTTATCTCTGGCTTTTTGCTTACTGGCATTTTCCTGCTTTTTGGAATTTCCGGTTCTTTCTCTTATGGAAACACCTTTCCCGCAATTCTTATCACCCTTCTTGCGATGTCTTTCGGCTCGCTAACTGGAGATGTTACTGGCTCCTTCATAAAAAGGAGAATTGGCATTCAGAGAGGAGGAAAGGGTTCGCTCCTTGACCAGTGGCCATTTGTGCTTGTCTCATTCCTGTTCCTGATTATTTTCTCAAGAAGCTTCTTCATGGCTTACTATGGAAATATTATAGGTGCAATCGCAATTCTTGTAATTACACCACCGCTTCACAGGGCAGTCAACATTATCGGGTATAAGATGAAGAAAAAGGATGTCCCATGGTAGACAACGTAAAGATGGTCATTGCAGTACGGAAGGACCTCGACCTCGGCAAGGGGAAAATTGCTGCGCAGGCGGCACATGCAGCAGTAAGTTGCGCCCTGAAGGCTGAGAAATATGAGAAGAAGCTCTTCAAGGAATGGCTAAAAGGTGGCCAGAAAAAGATAGTCATAAGAGTGGAGAACGAAGCTGCCCTCATGGATCTTAAACGCAAAATTGAACCTCTTAGGATTGTGAATGAACTGGTTAACGACGCAGGCCGGACACAGATCGCCCCTGGAACAGCAACCTGCCTGGGCATAGGCCCCGTGGAAGAGGAAGTCATCGAGCCCATAACCGGTGGGTACCCGCTGCTCTGACTGCCTATATTTGCGCCTAGCGGGGAAAGCTGTTAACTTTAATATATGGTGAAACTCTTGATCGCCAATGGCTGAAAGAACAGACGGCACTGGATCTTTACCTTTACAGGAAACCTATCATCCCGGCATAGAATCATACAAGCAAGTCTACTCTGAATCCATCAATTTCCCTGAAAAATTTTGGGAAAGCCAGGCTCAGATATTGGACTGGCACAGGAAGTGGGATAAAGTTCTTGACGAGAGTGATCCTCCGTTTTACAAATGGTTTGCAGGAGGAAAACTGAACGCATCCTACAACGCCCTAGATCGGCATCTTCTCAGGAACAGGCGCAACAAGGCAGCATATATTTGGATTGCAGAAAACGGTGAAGAGAAGATCGTTACATACGACGGCCTTCACCTCAGGGTCAATAATTTTGCCAAGGCCCTTCTGGATCTCGGAATAAAGAAGGGTGACAGGATCGTCATCTACCTGCCAATGATCCTTGAGGCTCCTGTTGCCATGCTTGCAGCTGCAAGGATAGGGGCAGTTTTCACTTTCGTCTTTGCCGGATTTGGCGCCGGCGCCCTTGCGGAAAGAATAAATGACTCTAAGGCCAGACTTGTTATCACTGCTGATGGAGCATTCAGGGGCGGAAAAGTCGTCAGGCTCAAGGAAATTGTGGATGAAGCTTTAGTGCAGTCCTCCACAGTTGAAACAGTTGTAGTTGTGCAGCGAACGAAGCATGATATCCAGATGCAGGAAGGCAGGGATATATGGTGGCACGATATTGTTGGCTCAACCATCACATACGTTGAACCCGAATGGATGGATGCAAATGATCCGCTATACATTCTCTACACGTCGGGAACAACAGGGAAGCCAAAAGGTGCTGTGCATGGAAACGGCGGATATGCAGTATGGGTCGCAAACACCCTGAAATGGGCATTCAACCCCGGAGAAGATGACAGGTGGTGGTGCGCGGCAGACATAGGATGGGTTACCGGGCACAGCTATATCGTATTTGCACCCCTCTTCCTTGGCCTCACTTCAATAATGTTTGAAGGTGCCATCACATACCCTGCACCAGACAGAATGTGGGAAATCATTGAACGATACAGGGTAAACCTCCTTTACACTTCACCCACTGCAATCAGGACTCTGATGAGGTACGGCGAAAAATATCCGGAAAAGCACAACCTCGATTCCCTTAGGGTTCTTGGAACTGTGGGGGAGCCCATAAATCCTGCCGCCTGGAAATGGTACTATGAACATATTGGCAAATCCAACAGCCCCATTATCGACACTTACTGGCAGACTGAGACAGGCGGGTTCATGATCGCTCCGCCACTGGCACTGGGGCTTCCGCCACTGAAACCTGGCTCAGGAACCTTCCCCATGCCTGGCGTAGTCCCGATTATACTTGATGATCATGGAAATGAGGTCCCGACAGGCGAGAAGGGATACATTGCATACAAGAGGCCATGGCCAGGCATGTTCATAACGCTCAACAATGATCCCGAGAGATTCAAGAGCACCTATTTCAGCAAATATCCCGGAATGTATTACTGCGGAGACTACGCCATAAAGGACAAGGACGGATACTACTGGCTGCTTGGGAGAGCGGATGAGGTCCTCAATGTTTCCGGACACAGGCTGGGTACCATTGAGATCGAGGATGCGTTGATAGCTTCCCCTGAAGTTGCAGAATCCGCTGTGTTTGGAAGGCCGGATCCAGTGAAAGGCGAGGTAATCGTAGCCTTCGTCGTTGTGAAGGAAGACCATGAAGGGAACGGGGAAGTTGTCAATTCCATCAGGAAAAGGATAAGGACTGAACTGGGCCCAATTTACGTCCCTGAGGAAATACATGTTGTTAAATCCCTGCCAAAGACAAGGAGCGGTAAAATCATGAGGCGAGTTGTTAAAGCTGTGGCACTGAACCAGCTTCCTGGGGACATAAGCACCCTTGAAAACTCTGCCTCAGTTGACGAAGTAAAGGCGGCAATAGATTTGTTCAGGAAGGAAACTTCCTGACCCTGATCTTTCTCAAATTTGTAGCTGGGTTGGCTCCCTTCTGTCCTGTACCAGCGTTTTGCCTCCAAATTTCAACACTGTAAGTGAAACGGCAACTCCCAGTAGCATGAGTGGCCCCCACATATACAGGGGGTCTGATGAGAACTTAGTGAGAAGGACTGTCCCGATCACGGGAGCTATGGGCATTATGAGCCCCATGATCAGCTGGAAAGCCCCGTAGTACTGGCCTCTGCGGTCTGCAGGTGCCATCTTTCCGACCACACTGTATGCAACGGGCGACAGGATGTTCTCACCTATTGTTATGAACACTACATCCACCGCAAGAAAGATGAGGTTGCTGCTGAACACCAGGGCGAAGAATGAGAAGGCATATACAAACCCACCAAGTGCAATCCTCCTGTAATCCTTCATCCTCGCAAGCGCCCAGTTTATTGGTATCTGCAGGAATACAACCACAACACCGTTGATTGCGTACAGGATTCCGATGAAACTGTTTGGAACCAAATCCACATTGCTCCAGAAAAGGGTCAGGGTGGTTCCCCACTGCCCGGCAATGAACCACACTGACGCAATGAGGATGCAGAGCATTAAGAACGGCCTGTCGGATATGGGGATCTGCATCTTCTCCCTTCCATGAGGCTGAACCACGCGGGTCTCCTTGACGTATTTTATGTAAAGGTACCACTCCCCTATGGATGCGATCGCAGGGAACAGGAAGACCAGTGCATAATTTACCACAGACAGGAAACCGCCGATTGCGGGGCCCAGGGAGAAGCCTATATTTCCACCAATCCTGACTATGCTGAATGCATCGGTCCTCTCCACTTCACTGGTAGTGTCTGTGAGGACAACATTGTCAAGAATGCCCTGTATGCTGCTGAACGGCTCAACGAGGATGAATGCAATATACAGTATGAGATCCGGCAAATGCAGGTAAACTGACACGGTGATTGCAAGTAGAAGGGAGATAATTATTGGAGGAAGCCAGATTGCAGCGATCCTCCTTCCGATCCTGTCGATGAGATTTCCCCCGTAAATGGAGAAAGGGAGGGTGACCATGGCAGTAACAAAGAACAGCACTCCCACGTAGACATAAGGAATGTGCCTAATGTTGGAAAGATAAAGGGGGATGAATATCCAGGCCTGTGACCTTCCAAGTATCCTGATCAGTTGTGCCATAGATATGGCACCGACGTAGCGGTTCGAAAGGATGCTGAAGTTTAGACCGGGTATTTTCATGCCTGCTCAAGAGTTCACACTTATAGCAGCCGAGCATATAATCATGAGCCAGGGATTGTTTTAATAGGGCTTTGGAGATTTGATTCACAGGATTCCAATGTTCGTAGCCTTTGAAGGGATAGACGGAACCGGAAAGACTACCCTTGTCTCCATGCTGAAAAAGGAATTGATGGATAGAGGGTACCGTGTATTTGCAACCAAGGAGCCTACTGATGCGCTTGCACTACCTGATGCACTCAAGGAATCCCGTGATCCCCATTCAGGGTTATCTCTTTTTTTCAGATTCACCGAAGACCGATTTGTTCACCAGAATGAAATCTCAAAGCATCTTGAACTTGGTGAGATAGTCCTATGCGACCGGTACATTCTCTCCTCCATGGCATACCAGGGGGTGCTTCTTCAGAAGCTCTTCGGAACAAGGGAAAAGGCCATAAGCTGGATGTCGGCAGTCTCAGACGTGATTAGGGTAAGGCCGGACATAACGTTTTACTTGGATGTTGATCCCGTGATTTCTATGAGGAGGATTTCCCGCCGTGGTGCCCTCACTGGATTTGAGGAAAACGATTACCTGTCAGGTGTCAGGGAATTTTACAAAGCCATTGATTTCAGCGGCAAGATAGCCATTGATGCCTCTGGGACCATTCAGCAGAGCTTTAATGATATCATGAACAGATTGCTTCCACTGCTCAGGCAGTAGTGACAATAACCTCGTCAGACAGTATCATTATTGTGTGCTCTGCCTGTGATATCATTGTGCCCTTGTGTTCCTTGAGGACTGCAAACTCGCTCACTTCCCTCGACTTCATCATCTTCCGGATATAATCATCGGCATCCGGCATCAGTTCCGCTACCCACCTCTGGGCAAAGGGAACCGTGTTGAAATTCTTGTAGAGAATCTCGTCCTGCCTGATCCTTGTTCCGCTCAGTATGTATATGTTGCCGCCAGGGCCGTTATGTATCATGCCAATGCCGGTGCTCGCAAATGGCTCTATGGCTATGACCATGTCGTTGTGAAGTGTCTTGCTGTTGCCGTCATCATAATTTGGAATGAAAATCTCAGAATGCAGATCGTACCTGTTGATTCCGTGTCCGCCGAGGTTCCGTATAGGCTTGAACCCAAACTTCCTGATGGTACTCTCTATTTCCTCTCCTATCTGCCTGACCTGGATCATTGGCCTCAGCCTTCTGATAGCTGAGTTCAGGGCCTCCCTTGTGGCGTCTATGAGAGTGGAATATTCACCCTTGCCTCCTACTTCAATTGTAGCTGCATTATCTGAAAGGTATCCGTCTACCTGCGCTCCCACGTCGAGTTTCACGACATCTCCCGTCCTGAGCCTTTTTTTGTCTCCGTGGAAAGGAGAATAGTGGGCTGCTTCATTGTTTATTGAGATATTTACAGGGAAGGATGGCTTTCCTCCAAGGTCCACAATGTGTTTTTCTATTCCGTTGGCTATATCCAGAAGAAGTGCATCCGGCTCAACCAAGCTCTTGCCGAACTCTAATCCCTTCCTGCCAATTGAGCCTGCAAGCCTGTATTTTTCCTTGACTTCCTGATCCACCTTAACTCAACGCCTAGGCAAAAATGGCTTATCTCTATAAAACCTGATCGCGGAATCAGCCAAATCCAGAAAATTATAATTGCACATATGCATAATTGATAACCATGACTTGGTACAAAGTATTGAAAGAAGGAGCCATGAAGGATGGGGATCTTTTCAAGGTGCAGGTTGAAGGCAGGGAAGTTCTTATCATTAGGGACGGAAACAGCTATTACGCGACATCACACCTGTGCACCCACGAGGATTACGATCTCTCAGAAGGATTCATGGATGACCATCAGCTCATATGCCCCAACCATTTTGCAACGTTCAACCCTAAGGATGGGTCAGTCATTAGCCCGCCTGAGGGTGCAGGAGATATTAGCCCTCTCAAATCCTACAAGACCAAGGTTGAGAACGGCGAAATCATGGTTGAACTATAACCAACACAGCTTTATTTTTATTCGCAAAGATAGCATAAAAGTTTGCGGAAACCCCATTTTCAGCATGTGCAGATTATTAGCAAAGTGCAAAGAAAGCAAATTATAGCAACTGATGCTATCTAAATCATGGCTAGACTGAATGTTTCTTTATCCAATGAACTGGCCGGCAGGATTACCGATGAAGCTGCCAGGATGGGTAAGACCATAAGCTCCCTTATCACGGAGGCAGCCATACAGTACATTGAACTGAAAGAACAGGGCCTGGATATCGGATCCATCAATGACTTCCTGACCTATTTCCATATAATTACTTCAACACGATCAGTTCCCGTTCCATTCAGGCTATTCGACGATATGCTTGCCATTTCCATGGATGAATCCGAGGAGAAACCGCCCAAGCTTTTCTACGAGACCGGACTTGTCATTGGAAACCTCCTGAGGAACTATGCCTCTGATATGGATAGTTTGTCCCGGCTTTCTGAAAAACTTAAGATAAAATTGCCCCTTGATGACATAAGATTCAAGAGGAACAAAGATCTGTGGGAGGCCACTATTTCCGGGGCAGGTTATGGCCAGAGTTCATCTGAGTGCCTTGCCTCAGGCCTTAAAGGTTTCCTGGAAGCATACCAGATGAAAATAAAATCCATGGAAGTCATGGCTGGATTCGTCAGAGCCACTTTCCAGTAACTTTTACCTTTTTTGGAGTGCGCGATTGCGCAAGCTTGCGCATGGGCGTGCACGCTGTGTTATTGCATGTTTCGCAATAACATCTGGGGATTAAAATGGTATTTGTAGATCCATTGGCAGTAATGTTGATTGGTCTTGCCATGAGCACAACAGTAGGCGGTTTTTATTTCTTCTTTGTTGCCCGTGGCAAATATGAACATGTGAGGTCACTCGCCGTTCCGGCAATTGCAATAGGAATATTTGACGCAGTAGCAGGGTTTTACATGGCATTTGGCTGGCCCATGACAGGATTCGGAACAGCATATAACATGCTCTTTGGCGATCCGCTCCTTCTTGCCGGGCTCATCCTGGTCATGGGAGGTATAATGGGCTATCGTGATCCAGAACACATCCACTGGAACATAGTTCCACTGCTGATTCTGTTTGTGGGTATTTATACGCTGGTTGGGGCGTTCAGTATTGTCCAGTTGAATCTTGAAAAGGGGCAGAACCTCATCACAGCAATGGGGCTTTACGTCTTCGATGGGCTTGGAGCAGTACTGGCACCAGTCATGTATCTCAAGCCTGTTAATTCCACCACAAAAGGCCTCTACTATATGGTATGGATAGTACTAGGAATCGGAACAGTGTTTGCCCTTGTGATTGGTTTCATGGCCCTTAACGGCCACCTTGCCAGCCCACCATAAATGGGGGGACAGAGGGATCACAGTAAGTGTTCCCTCATCTCTATTTTAAGAGTGGTATGGAATGCCGGAAAGCAGTAAATCCATTTCACTTCAATGCGGTTCCTGCGACTCAGCGGACATAAAATGCACGAACCTGAAAGAGGTACTCTACAGCCATCTGATGGAACTCACATATTCATGCGGGAATTGCGGGCATTCAGGAACAATAATACTTGACTGCATTGTGGCCCATGGGCTTAGGGTAAGTATCCAATAGACCAGGCAGGAAGTAACATAGCTTCTATCCATTATTCGGTCCAAGACAACTGAACAGCTAAATAACCAAAACATATTTTTGTTCCATGAAGGTCCTTGTTTTTGCAAAGCAGATCCCTGATGTGAACCAGGTAAGATTTGACCCGCAGACCAACAGAATTGTTAGGGAAAATGTCCCGCTCTCCATGAACTCATTCGACAGGAAGGCTGTTGAGGAAGCGGTGAGGATGAAGGAAAAATTCGGCTGGGTAACTGCGGTTGCATCCATGGGGCCGCCACAGGCAAAGGAAATACTCAATGACTCCCTGCGCATGGGCATTGACGATGCATATCTCATTACAGACAGGAAGTTTGCTGGCTCTGACACACTGGCAACTGCAAAGATCCTTTCAGCGCT
>JAJZKX010000033.1 GCA_021850745.1 Thermoplasmata archaeon | reverse complement strand
CTCATGGACTGTTGAATCCTGGAAGATCAACCCTCAGAGCTTTCAGATCGTTGATTTTCTGGGCGGATGATAGCACAATGATGTCTTCCTTGTTCACAAGCTTCAATAAATCCATTGTCAATTGCCTGTTGCCTCTCCCAAATAGGAAGCCTTGCCCTCCTGTTGGGCTTATTACCAGTTTAACCTTTCCGCCATCATAGAGCCTGAGGAAGTCTTCAGCATAAATATCCTCGGCGATTAGATTCTTTCCTTTCAAAACGTCAACTGCTAGAGGATTTGTTTCAAACCCCAGCTTTTCAAGGATCATTTTACATGTTGTCCCAGTCCCGATAATATAATAGGAATCGTCCATGGTATCAATAACGTAATCTGCAATCAAATCTAAGTCCTGTGACGCATATACATTCTTTGGATCTGAAACAATTTCATCACCAACAGGTATAATGACATCAGCATATTTTCTCACCTGCATCTCCCCATTCTGGAACAGCGCCTCATCAAGATCAATGACCTCAGCTATGCCTGTTTTTATCTCACCGGATCTATAGACCCTGTTCACCAATCTCGCAGCAGATTCTGGGGACGACGCAAAAACAGAGCTGTACATTTTCATTCCGGATGGTATTCCAAGAATTGGTTTTCCTGCAGTATTACCAATGACAACATCCCTTGCAGTGCCATCTCCCCCAACGAAAATTATAAGATCACAGAAACCTGAGGCTAATCTTGCAAAATTAACTGTGTCATCAGCAGAATATGGTGGATGTGGATCAATTAGTTTCTTGAAAGATAGAGATGGTAAAGACTTGAATGCCTCTTCTCCCATTGTTCCTGTGGAAGTAAACAGTTCAATTCCTTCATCAAGATCCATCAGGAATTCCCTTGCCCTGGTCAGGGCATAAGAATCCGGCGGCGAATCCTTCCGGATTGAATCGGAACCTTTCATTCTGTATTTCAATCCCGTGCCAGCATAAGGATTGATAACAAAGGCAATCTTCATTCGTCATGAACATTCGACTTGCCTATTAAAGCATGGCTTGCTGACCTGTATTCTCTCAATAAGATGAGAAAAATTCATACATAGGTGCACGAGATTTTATAAAAGTTGTTCCTGCTCAATTTTGTGTTTCCACAAAGGCCACTGCTCCCATCCATGTCTGATTGACCGCTATTACATCGAAGGGAAGCATGCCATTTACAGGAGTTATTGAAATACTTTCAGTCTTTCCTCCCGTTATTTGCGTTCCATGCACAGTTAAAAGACAGGTTCCCTTCTCGCTTAGGTTATTTTCATTAATGCTTGCAACATACGACATGTTGTTCGGGCCAACCATGTAAATGGCAATGCTTTGATTCAACTGTGAACTGAATGAGAGATTGGCGGAGCCGTTTGGCAAGAGATGAAACGAGAATGGATTAGAACCGTTAAATTTCATTGTCGGGGAAAGGACCAGCTTGTAAATCTCTATGGTAGCTGTTCTTGTGAATTCCCCGGTTGTAACCCCTATTTGAAATTTATTTATTCCAAGGCTTCCAACAGATGCTGAATTTATTGAGATAGAGAATGACTCCTCGCCTCCTGGCGAGAGCGTTGCCTTATATCCAGTAACATTGAAAGGAGTACTTGGAGAAATGGAGAAGGCAGGATCTATGGGAGTACCTCCTGTGTTCTTCACTACAAAATTGAAAAATACTGACCCTCCAATGCTGCTTGAGGAAGTATTATTGATAACGACCCCGGAGTTGTTCTGTATGTTCATGGAGAATGAACTCTGAGTTGTGTGGAATGGATATGGAACGATTCCAATAAAAAGGATGAGCAATACTGCAACCGCAAGAATCTTTGAATGCGCACGAATTGCCTGCAGATGGTTCAGTGACATGGGGGCGTTTACCCCAAGAAGGAGAATAAAGACGGGCATTATGAGCCATGAAGGGAAGGTAAGCGAAAAGATGATCATTGCAAACAGGGCGATGTATGATATGGTTTTCTTGAGTTCCTGCCTGTTTAAAGCCAGTATGACTCCACCGTCAAGGAATCCGATGGGAAATGCATTGAATGATGTGAAAATCATTCCCACCCAACCTGCATAGGCGAGTGGATCAAGATTCCCCTGAATGGGCAAATATTTCAATATTATGAGCTGGAATATGAGTGGTGGTGAAATGGTGTGCGCCGGTATGTTTACTGAGGTAATGACAGGCAACGAATAAGAAAACCCTTCCAATCCAATTATATAAAATGCCATTGCGAGAATAAAACCAAAAATAAGGGAAAGAGAACTTGAGACAATCATGTCGTTCCTGTTTTTGTAAGGAACTTCCGGGGCATTTATCAACCCCATGGTACCCATGGAAATCGGGTTTGGGACAAAAATTGGGAGTGAATATGGGATACCTGATCTCTTATGTATGATTACCTTCGGAATCTCCCGTGCCAGAAATATGGAGAATATGGGTATGACAAAATAAATTATGGAGGCGAAGAGAGATTCACTGGCTGTGGAACCGGAATAATATGACGATGAATATGCGAATCCAGCATAAACTATACTGAGAAGGGTGATGATAAGAAGCAGTAATTTTATGCTGTTATTCACCTTCCTGTCCCTTCTTATAACGCCTATTTTATCATCCTGCGTCAGGAAACAGATAAAACCTATATCCTTTATGGCGTCATAAAACCGGTCAAAAAACAGTTCATTGTCAAGCCCTTTTGGGATGGCAATGAATAACATATCTCCTTCCTGATTGATTTCCACCTCACCAAAAACATTGCCTGCGATGCTTCTGATACGCTCCTTTTCCCTGTCGTTTAGTGCCATTGGTTATTTCCAGCAAACAGTATTTGAAATTCTACTTATTAACCTTTCAGTGCATTATGTTAAGCGCCTTCAGCAGCTTTGCAAACTCCTCTCTATCCATTGCTGCCTTTATGAATCTTGAAGGCTTGAATTCACCTTTTATTGAAAATTCCCTTAGAGGCTGCATAGACAATGCAGGATCACCTGAGATTATTGAAACGGTCGAATCTCCAATATTGAATATGATGCTGTTTGCATTTCTGCTGATTATTAATTTTGAAAGGAACTGCATTAAATCGCTGCCCATATTTCCTGTGATCATTTTCCACTGTGTGCCCCCGATAGTTTTCACATGTGAATTTAAGAACAATTCCTCTGACTGTGTCCTGATGTATGTGTCAATCTTCTTCCTCAGTTCCACATTCTCATCGGCAATCTTCTGTACACCCTCAGAAATGTTTTCCGTTGTCACCCTGCTGGCTTTCTTGATAAGGTTCAACTGATTGTAATTTGACTGGATGTAATCCAGTGCGGAGTTGCCAGCGCAGAAAGTAATGCGCTGAATGCCCTCCTGAATGCTTTCCGCAGATATTATCTTGATTATGCCAATCTCCCCGGTGTTATCCAGGTGGGTTCCACCACATCCTTCAACATCAACGCCCTCTATTTCAACAACCCTTAGCTTAGAACTTAATGGAACACCGCCTTCAAAGAGCCTGAATCCATATTTCTCAGTTGCTTTATTCCAGTCCATGAATGATGCGTGAATCTTCCTGTTCTCAAGGATTGCTTTCAGGCACCTTCTTTCTATCTCTGCTATATCTTCCTCGGAAAGTTTCCTGTTGTACGAGATGTCAATTCTGGAGCTTTCCACTCCCTTCTGCGCTCCAGTCTGCCATACCTGCTCTCCCAGATACTCCCTCATTACACCAAGTATAAGGTGTGTTGAGCTATGGTGAACCATCAGCCTTCTTCTTCTTTCAATGTCTATATGCCCCATAATCCTGGATCCTTTTTCCACAGGTTCCTCAAGTGTGTGAATGATTGAATCCCCGTGCCTGACAACATCAGTAACCATGACTTTCTTTCCCCGATAAATGAAATGACCAAGGTCGTTTGGCTGGCCCCCGCCGGTTGGGTAAAAAGCAGTCTGGTTTGGGATTATCCTGTTGGATGATGAGAAAAGAACTATGGCATTGAACTCATAGATGTGGGTGTCATCATAATAGAGGGGTCTTGTCTTGATCTGTGGAAATCCTGCAAAATCATCCTTAGTGGCTTTTTGTTGAATCCTGTGCCTTTTTGCAATGAGTGAGTGAAAATCCTCGGGGATCGCCACATCAATATGTTCCCTCCCAGCTATTTCTCTTACAAGATCCGGGGGCATTCCTGATGAATCGTAAAGCACCTGAAGATCCTCAAGATCGATCTTATGTTTCTTCCTGATTATCCTGGCCACTTCCCCAGTGCCGTCCTTTACGCTTCTCACATATTTTTCCATCTCATCCTTTATGATCTCCCCTGCAAACTCATGGGGAAAGTCTTCGATGATTCCTTTAAGGCTGTGTATGTGCATTTCCAGAAGTTCCATTACATTCCCCGTGAAATTAATAATCTCTGCAGCCCGGAATAACCGCCGCAGGAGCATTCTCTCCAGGTATCCAACCTTGACATTGCTAGGGATGACATAATCTTTCAGCAGATGAACAAGCGATCTAGAGTGGTCGCTGATTATATATGCATTTTTCAGGAATCTGATGCTATCATCTGCATCCGCGGACTGGGAGAGATAATTTTCCCCTATTCCCTTGATTGTAACCCTTGCCATTTCCGATGTTTCCGCAAAGTGAACCGTGGAATTGTCCATGACGAATTTAATAACTTCAGGAAATACCGCATCATATACTGTTGAACTTCCCTGCGTGACCCATGCGATCCTCTCCAGACCGTATCCGGTATCGACAACCTCAAGCGGCATTTTCGTGTACTTCTCGCCATCAATTTCGAAAGCCCCTTCCGGGTCTGATTTCAGATCCATAAAGACGAGTGTTGCGAGTTCGAGTCCCCTGACGAATACCTCAAGTGCAGCACCTGCATTTCCACCGCCGCTCCACGGTTTTTCCTTGAATGATATAAGTTTGCCATCAATGCCTATTGCCTTTGTGAAAAGGCGATAACAGTATGAAACGGTTTCATTCTTCCAGTAAACCTTCTTATCTGCGTAGTTGAATGAATCATGGCACAGCATTTCAAATGATGTCAGGTGCCTTCCGGTAAATCCAACAGAGTCTACATCATCCATTCTGATACATGGCTGGGACAAGACGAGCGGATTTCCAGGTGGTTTCACAAGCCCGGAAGTTACATGTGGTTGAAAATCATATATTGATGCGTTGACCAGAAGGACATCCTCCCGCCATCTTGGAACGATTGGATATGGCTTTATTATCTTGTGTGTATCAGAGAAGAATCCAATGAAACTGTCACGAACTTCATTGATATTCATTGGTTTTTTTCCTGCTGGATTCCCTATAAAGGAATAAACGTCACATGGTGGATCGCCGCATGTCTTTCTCTCATGGTCAATAGTCCAGAAATATGATCTACACTTTATGCACTTCCTTCTTTCAAAAGATTCATCCCTAAAAAACTGAAGATCAAATTCTCCTTCTTCTCCCGGTATTGGAAACACCCTTCACTGAAATAATAAAGATGTTATTTAACGTATGCCGGCGAATGAGCACGTTTAGGATAATGAAAATGTTCAAGGGAATATGCCATGTTCCTTGATCATTTCCTTTCTATCAATATCATATAATGGCTCTTGTGAACCGGGGATAGATCAATCTTCTTTCTTATGAAAAGGTCATCAAACCCTGATAACGCCACATCTAGCGTATCTGACAGATCTACCCTGGAACTTATTGATCTCAGTTTGAGAACCAGAATCGCCTGCTCCCATGTGTCGAAAAGATTGAGGTTCCTCCTGAATATTTCTACCTGGTCTCTCTGTGAAATATCCTGATAGATCAGGTTTACTTTTCTGTCGATGAAAAAACTGTATTTTTCAGGTGTTCTTGAATCCTCAAGAATCGGAAGGATATTCTGCCTCTCTTCTGAAAGGGCAAGAAGTTTCTGGAATGGCTCTGGAGCAAATTCTACAGCATAGATTGAACCTTCGGTGACAATATCGGAAATATGGCTTACAGTTGTTCCTGAGGAGGCACCAAGATAGAGGACATTCCAATTCCTTTCGATCTTGAGCGGAAAATTTCCCTTTGAAAGTGCCGAACCCAGTTTACTTCTCCTTGGAACCCATTGCCGCAAGAATTTTTTATCAAATGGTATTATTTTTTCCCCATAAACTGGATTGCCATAATCTGAAACCGTATAAAGTGACCCTTTTCTCCGTAAAACTGCCGGAGGAAGCTTTTCATTCTCAGTTTTCTTGTTTTTCAATTGCTTTAACCTTGGTTATAAATTCCTTAAGATCGCTAGTAACAAAGAATATTGTATTCTCCCCTACCTCTATCCTGTATTTCACCTTGAGATCATATGCCATCTCCTCTCCGTCAAAAGATATTCTGGCAAAACCTTCTTCCATTATTTCTTCCCACTGATAAGGTGATGGTCTCATCAAAATACCAATGTATGGCGGTTCTACTGAAGCTACAAAGGCACGGAACAGGTTTTCCCCCATGTTCTTATCCTGTGATCTTAAATGATGGACTCTGACAAGCATGATACCCTATCCCGACACATAATAAATATTTGACATTGTCATTCTGAAGGAGGGCAGAAGAATATAAAACTGTCCAAGAAAGATTTCCAGACTTGATCTGTTTACCAGAAGTTCTGGTTGATCAGGTCATCATAGATCCGAACAAGGTTATTCTTTTTCTTCAATTCATTCATTGACAGGCTGATGAGCATATTTCTGATATCTTCATCCTCATAATCCTGTGCTGATATCTCAAGGATATTGTGGAGATCGTCACATGTTTTTACTGCCCATTGAAGTATATCCTTAAGGTTGTTCGCATCAATATCCCCATAATCTGTCTGTATCAGGTGATCCAAAGCTTCATAGTCATTTTTCTTTATTTTTTTTATCTCCTGCTTAGACATGTATGTAGTCTCAGCATTCTTTAGCAATTCGATGTCAACCTTTTCCTGCATTATCAACTGTTCCAGAAATAACCTGACATTGGAGAGGGATGAGTAATAAAGAAGTAGATCGTATTTTCTGATTATCCTAAGTTTTAACTTGATTAAATTGTTTAATAGATTTTCCTTCAGGTTTTCCAATTGCCCTTGCTCCTGAGGTTCTTCAATGCTCATGCCCATTCATTGTATTTTCACTATTTATATGTTTCTCTCATCCTCTCTCATTAGGTGCCATGAGCTTATGGGAATGAATTATTTTGTGTTTTATGAGAAGACTACACCTGTGTTACCAGGAAATTCTCATAAAGAGTTGATATTGAGTAAAGTGGTATTCCTCCAGCTGCAGTATCATTGGCCGTCATTCCAAAGAATACTTTATCATTGCTCATAGTTACCCTGAAGTAGTCAAATTTATTGATGGATACGTTGAAGTTATAATTACTACCCTTGTCATGAGGCAGTTGGGTATAGAATGAATCCTCCCAATACTTGGCAAATCTGCTTGTTATGGTATAGTTGAAATTATTCAGCTTTATATACACAACCTTTACCAGATGAGCTTGCGAGCCTGATCCGAAATAATAACTATTTCCAACTGTATAATTTAAGGCTGAATGATTTGTTAAAGTCAAACTCAAGATGGTGCTTCCATCTCCTGATACACTTGCTGGTATCCCTTTTAATATATTTATATTGTATATATAACTGCTAAAAGCCAAGAATCCCGAACTCCCTGAGAATAAAACTGGCAGTGGATTGACTGTGGAATATGTAACACCCGATGAGGCCTCAAGTGATGCACCATCTTGAATGGCAAATATTGCCTGATAGGTAAATTGTGTGAAACCATTTGAAAGTATTTCGCCAGATGCCGTGTAATCTAAACTGATGTTCCTTGTCAGGTTAAAACTTGATACTGACAAATTATAGTACCCAACCTGAAACATGAAAACCTGATCTGTAACAGGAGAAACTAATCCACTGCTAAACGATGTAATGTTTGAACTCTTATTTTCGTTTAGCTGGCTTGTCAGAAGATTCGAGGCATCCATGACAAGATAATTATCAAACCCTCCGGAAGTTGAAAAACCCCAATCCAATACATTATTGGATATACCAGATGCATTGACAACAACCCTCCATGGGCCAATTCCAAGTTTATGAGTATGACCGAAGAACAATTGTGTCCAACCAGTGTCCTGGATATTAAAGGTCTTTGAAAAACCGGTGCCATTTATTTCTGAATGAACTGCAACAGTGATCGTTGAGTTTAACGGTCCAGATTTATAAGATGAAGGTGGCGTTGTGAAATTAAACATGAATAATGAAACATAATTGAATACCGTGTTTGGCTTTGTCACAGTAAATGCCTGCCATGCTTCCTTTGTTATACCATAATAAGCAGGTGTTGTTCCCCTCGGTTTTGAGAATGTTATATTCTGCACATTCTTCTGCGGATATTGACTGGTAACATTAATTATCCCGATTGAAGGGCTCGCCAGCTCCGTACTACTTGAATTGGCAGAAAACTGATAAACACCTATTGGAAGTTTGAACAAGATTGAATTACCACCTATACTAGTATTTGATATTCCGTTTATTGAAACATTCCATTGTGCTGTAGAGTTTAGAGATGTCTGATTAAAATAAAAATTGTATGTATTCGTTGTAGACAAGTGGTATCCTACCACGAAGACATAGGGGTTGCCGGTGCTAGCTGTTAAATAATCGTGAACAATTGAAAAGTTATCGTAGTAATAATTATAATTATTGTCATAATAGCAACCCTGTTCCCAATAATACGATGTAAAGCTCTGTGAACTTCCAACCCCAACGGAAAATTCTGCATTGCTAGGTTGAATCGTACCAATCAATTCAGTTGGACCATATCCCCATTGACCACTCTGCGAGGTTATGGGACTATTTTTAGTTCCAAGTCGAGTTAATATGTACTTGTTAGGTAGATTTTGAGTTGGTGGATTGTTTACCTCCTCGTAAAAATTGAGATAATAAGTTTTTCCTGCATCAAGCGTAAAAGGGCTCGAAGATTGTGGGAGGTTCACTTCGTGATATCCATTCACCAATGAGTTACCGCTTTGACATGCTATTGGCGTCTTATTAGTGCCAAACGGAACCGTACTAATATAGCTATAAACTTGCCATGAACCAGTATAATATTGATCTATGCAATTATCGCTTTGCATAAGGTAATATAAATAGTAAGTGACCGATTCTGTCGAATAAACGTTAAATGCCTGTGAGCCCAATGCAAAGGCGTCGGGATTTTGATTGGGATAGACACTAGAGAGAGATAGACTACCATTCAACCAATAATGGACTACACCGTCGCCCGGATTTATGAAGTTTCCACTGCTATCAGGAATCATATTCTGTGTATTAATCGGAGTCAAATCTCCGGTCGTTCCATTGTTTTCAGCAATAATTCCGGATAATGATGAGGAACTGTAAAACTCAACGTTTATGACTACATTTGAATCGTTCACCACGACTGACCCCTGCCTTGAACTCAGTAATTGTCCAGTTGATCCTGAGATTTTATACCCATATGTTCCCTGCGCCATAGAGAAACTTATAAGTGTTGATGATGAACTCTTGCTGCGTCCTCCCATACTTACAGACCAATAACCATTTGGAGTTAATCCACTTTCTATGAAGCTAACTGAATAAGAAAACTGGTTATCTGCGTAAATATTGTTATAAATGTTGGCGTTAGTAGCATTGGCGTTTGCGACTATAGTATTATTTACGTGCGTTATCCTGTTATAATAATTCAATGAATAATTCTCCTTCATCGCTGCCGAAAAATTATTGGAATAACAGATGCTTGAATCGGACGGCGATGAGAATGGGGGAGCACCACTTACTCCAAGAGGGAAACTTTGAGATACTGCGCTTCCAGGTGCAAGACTCGGTGCAAGCATTTTGGAGTCCAGAGTTGTAAAAGCACTTTGAGTCGCTGACTGGTAACCCTGATCGTTGGTCGTTCCAGTGGAGGGAACATACCAGAGAATGAATCCGGTTAGAACTGTAGTGCCTATGGCGAAAAGCAATAAAGCTCCTATGATCTCGCTTACTGCTGAATCTTCATTGTCTTTAACTGGAAGTATTTCCTTATTATCGCCGGTGTATTCGCCTATCATTCCCGGTGCAAGGCTTGTCTTGTCAATAAGTTCTGATATCCACTGCCTTACTGCCACAGTTCCGGTAGTAATTATGAGGGTGTTTTCTCTTATTGTATTCATCACCAGCATTCCAACAACAGTTTTTCCCGAACCGCTTGGAAGGACTATTATGCCACTCTTGTTTCCATGAACAAACGCCTCCACAGCTTCCTTCTGGTATGGCCTTATAGTAAGATCCTTGCCTTTTAATGTTGTAGTTCTGACATCAAAATCTATCGGGTCTCCCTGAAGGTATCCGACCCTGTCATCAACAGGATATCCTATCTTTATGAGAGCCTGTTTCAACCTGCCTCGGTAAATGGATCTCAGTTCAAGGCTCGTTGCAGATAATCTTGCCGTTATATACTGCGAAATAGATTTTCTGCTCATTAATTCCTGAATAACAGTAGTATCTTCAGAAACAAGGAATATGGAATCCGGAATCTTTTCTATGTGTTCAGAATTCTCATCATATTGTGTGTTTCGTACAAGTTTAATCTTCCCATATCTTGAGTACCAGTCGTGAATATTTGCTTCTACATTCGATGGGATATTGTATTTAGAATACTGTGAAAGAACTCCAAGTATTTCATAAAGTGATATTTTTGAAGAAGCTGCGTTCCATATTGCAAGGGGTGTAATTTTGTAGGTGTGCACATGCTCCGGAGACTTCACCAGTTCAGAAAATCTGAGTAGTCTATCCCTGCATGAGTGATCAGGGTCTTTATCGACTTCGAGAAAAATGGTGCCATCTCCCTGTACAATCAAAGGTTTCTGGTCAGAAAACATTTCTATCCTCCAGACAATAAAGCATATCCAATAATATCATGATCAAATAAGGATTTTCCATTTGATGGATCAGTGAAAAGATTATATCCCTATTTTTGCTAAAGACTTATACTATGAAACCAGTTAAAGACAATGAAGATTCAGCAGTAAGCGAGATCATAGGAGCTTTA